>NZ_JBSGVG010000004.1:115411-271295 GCF_053608345.1 Nocardia sp. NPDC055050 | reverse complement strand
GGGACAAAGTGCCGAAGGCACGAGTCCCGCCCCGTTTTTCGGGTGGCCCCTCAGGGGCCGCGCTCGAGCGCGCCAGCGCTCCAATAACTCAGCTCCTAGAAATCAGCGAAACCGTCGCCGACCTTGCCGTCGGCCTCGAGCGCGCGGTTCAGCGCGGACTCGACCTGAGCGGCGAGCTTGTCGAGCTTGTCGAGCGTGTCGGTCAGCTCGGTGGTGACGTTCTTGTGCGCGGTGTCGAAGGTCGAGATCGCCTGGTCACCCTGCAGGTTGTTGCGGAAATCCGAAGCGGCGCCCTCGAGTTCGTCGATTTCGCCCTTCATCTTCCCGCCGTAGGTCTGCAGGTCGCTGAACAGCTCGTTCATCGCCGCGGGATCATAAAGAATGGTCATAGCTCAGTTCCTGTTCGTGTCTGAATCGCGGTCAGAGGTTGGTGTAGCCGCCGCCACCGCCGGTGGAACCGCCACCGGACAGGCCTTGGCCGTCCATGTTCACCAGGGTGGACTTGCCGGAGCTGACCGCTTCGGTGAGCCGGTCGAACTTCTTGTTCAGTGCATCGGACTCGTCGTGCCAGGCCTGGGCGACCTTCACGAACTCGTCGGAGGCGTCACCCTTCCAGCCGCGGAGCACGGCCTGGGCGGCGTCATCGATCTGGCCGACCGACGTGCGGAGGTTGCCGATGCTGCTTTCGAGCTTGGAGACGACGCCGTCTACGCCGCCTGCTTCTACACCTACTGGTCCCTGAGGGGGCATGTGCCGAACCTTTCCTACTTGATGGTTGAAACGAGAGATGGCTTAATCTGGCCGCCACCCCCCACCGGGAAGCCCCTCGAGGAGCGCACCGATCGCCTGCGTGAGGCGGTGATCGGTGCCCGGCGTGATGGTCGACCACACCTGCCCGTCGGGCGCCGTCATCGGCGCTACGACGATCCGGCCGCGCGCGGTGTCGTACACCGCGACCGCGCCAGGGGCTCGGGTGGTCAGCCCGTCGTGGTGGACTACGGCGACGATCTCGGTGTAGCCATGGCAGGTGCCGAAGGCCGCGCCGAGCACGGTCGCCTGGTGCGCGTCGATACCGAGCGCATACATCGCGTCCACGTACTGGGAAGTTGTGCCGGCCGCGTCGAGACGCGCCGCCAGGTCGTCGGCAGCGACGCTCACCGGCGCTACCTCGGCGGGCGCGCAGGTCGGCAGCGCGGCCAGTAGCAGGCGGGCGAGTTCGCGGTCGGATCCGTCGATGGCATCGGTGGCGATCTCGAAGGTCTCGCCGGTGCGTACCGCGCTGGCATGACCGGAACCGCGGCGGGCCAGGCAGATTCGCCGCCTGCCGTCGTCACCGTAGCCACGGGCGACGAGTTCGGCGTCGGGTTGGGCCAGGGTGTGCAGCGCGCCCGCCAAATCGGGTTCGACATCGCCGTAGCTGTCGAAGATGCCGGTGGCCGTGAGTTCGGTGACCGCGGCGTCGCGGGCCGCGCGCCAGGCGTCGAAGGTGTCCTGCTGCGGGCCGACGGCGAGCACCAGCGGCAGGGTCTGCACACCGAGCCGGTCGGCGACGGCGAGCAGCGCGTCGTTGGTGAGCGTGGTCATGGCCGTCCCTCCGCGGTGGCGGTGCCGCCGGTCTGCGCGGCGGCGCGCTCGGCGACGCCGAGCACCGCGGGCGCGGCCTGGATCTCGCCTTCGGCGACCAGCTGGTCGGACTCCTCGTAGGCCAGGCCCGCGCGCGGGAAGCGGGAAGCCGAGTCCTGGCCGCCGCCTTGCGCCATCGCGCCGGGGACGAGCGGCGCCGACTGCCCGGCCGGGGCGGTGGTGACCGGCGCAGTCTGTGCCGTGGTTCCGACCGTGGTCGCTGACTGAACGAAAGTCGGTGCACGGTAAGCAGTCTGGACCGGAGTCGGCATCGACGGCAGCGCGCCGAGGCCGATCGCGCCGATCCCGGGCATCGCCCCGGCGCTCGGCGTCGGCGACGCGCTCTGACCCGACTTCTCGCCGGTGAGCGCGGCTTCCGGGGCGATCGGCGGTGGCGGCGCGTGCAACCACGGCGTCGCCAGCGGTTCGGTGGCCGCCTCGTAGCTGCGCATCACCCGGGAGGCAACGGCTTTGGCCATGTCGGCGTCGGCGTCGGTCTGCGCCGCGATGGCCTTGATCGGCGCACCGAGGGCGGCGCCGACCTGTTCCAGTGCCTGCTGCATCGCCGTGATCGCGGCGATGTCGGCGGTATTGGGCATGGCGATGGCCGCCACCTCGTAGGCGAGGACCTGGGCTTGCATCCTGGCCGCGTTGGCGGTCGCGGCCGCCGCGGTCTCGAGCAACCACTCGCGCAGCGTCGAGATCCGTTCCCACACGAGCTCGCTGCTCCCGGACTTCCAGGAACCACGCAAGGTCTGCAGCACCTGCTCGTAGTCGAGCACGGCCGCGCCGAAGGCCGCGGCGAGCCGCGTCCAGGCGGCGGCCGCGTCGGCCATCGGCATCGGTCCGGCACCGGCGGTGAGGTCGGTGGCGAGCTTGTCGGGCTCGCGCGCCTCCCACACCACTCCGGTGAAGCCGGGCTGCGGTGGTTCGATCATTATCCGTTGAAGCCGCTGGTGTTGTCGGTTTCCATCTGGTCGAACTCGCTCACCTGCGCGCGCAAGGTGGCGGCGAGCTTGTTCATCTCGTGCGCACCCGCCTCGGCGCCGGTCAGGTAGTCGTCGGCGACGCCGTTGGCCGTGTTCGCGGCGCGCACCGACACCTCCTCGGTACCGGCCGGTGCCACGTGCAGCGCCGGTGCCACGGCGGTCAGTTCGGTGGTGAGCCGGTCGGCGATGCCGTCCAGCGCTGCCGCGGCTTTGCTCGCCGCGGCCGAATCGAATTCGAAGGTGTTACTCATCTGCCACTCCTGTCATGGTCGTGCCGCGTCACAGTGAGAGTTCTTTGTCCGGCGGAGCATCGGTGACCACCGGTTCGGCGGCGCCGACGACCGGGGTCGCCACCCCCGCGATCTGGCCGACGACTTCGTCGCCGTGGTTTCCGGTGACAAGCTGCGAGTGCACGGCCTCGTTGCCGCCGCCCTCCACCGCGCGCGCCATCGGCATGCCCGCGCCGGCACCGCCCATCGGCATCATTCCCGGCGACGAGCCGCCTGCCGATGCCGTGGTCATGTTCGCGCCGCCGGAGGTGGTGCCGCCCGCGCCGCCGACCGCACCGGTGGCACCCACAGTGGACAGACCACTGGCGCGACCGCCCTGCCACGGACTCAGTGGTGACGACGACGACCCGACGCCGCCGATCGCACCGACCCCACCGATCGCGCCGCCTCCGCCGCCACCGCCACTCGCGGCGGCCAGCTCCTCGGCGGATTCCTCACCGGTCGCGGAGATCTCGGTACCGGTGGTCGTCGAGCCGGTGGTACTGGTCGACAGCGAACTCACCTGTTCGGCAAGCGAACCGAGCGAGGAGACCGCGGTGCTCGCGGTACTGATCAACGGCGTGATCAGGCTCATCAGCTGGCTCAGCGACTCGCTGCCCGCGTCGACGCCGGACGGTGCGTTGGTCACCTCGACCTTCTCACCCGCCTGCACCATCTCGCCGCTGCGCGCCAGCATCTCGGCCTTGGTCTCGGCCGTGATCGCCAGACCCTCCGCCATCGCCTCCATGGTCGCCGCGATCAGCACCGCCTGACCACCCGGTGTGAGCACGTAGAGCGGAGCGAGCGCCAGGGTGGCCGAGTACCGGGCGATCACCGCGGCCAGCTTCGCGCCGCCGACCGCGACATTGCCCGCCGCCTGGGCGAGCACCGCCTTCTCCTGGGTGCTCTGGGTGGCGAGCTTGGCGCCGTCGGACTGGGCCGCGGTCGCCTTGGTGGTCGCCTCCGTCGCCGCGGCGCTCTGCCACAGCTGCATCACCGTCTGTAGCGCGGTCGAGCCGAGCGACATCACGGTCTCGAGCACCGAGGAGATATTCGTCAGTGCCTCAGCGGGATTGCTCGACGTACCGGTGCCCGAGGTCGCGCCGGTACTGCCGAGCGCACCGGTGCCGAACGCGGAGGCCAGCTCGGTGAGTGGCTGCATCAGCGCCGTCAGATCGATCGTCGGCAGCGCGGGCATTTCCGGCAGCTGGATGAACTCGGGCAGCTGCGGCAGCTGCGGCAACCCCATCGAGCCGAGCACCTGGCTCACCGGCTGATCGAGCATCGGCGCAAACGAACTACCGCGCAGCACCTCGAGCACAGTCGGATCGACCGACGCTGCCACGCCGGCCGAATCTCCCCCTGGATACGTCATCGCTACTGATCGACCGCCGAGATACCCAGCTTGGACGCGCCGTCGGCGCCCTCATAGGTAGCGGCGGCCTGGGTGGCGGTCAACGCGGTACCCGCGTGCACCGCGGCCAGCTGGGCCACCGAGGTGAGGTGGTTGGCCTGCGCGTACGCGAACGACATCAGGAATTCCTGGCCGATCAGGCCGAACACGGGCACCGCGGCGGCCATCGTGGCGACCTGGTCGACCGCGCCTGCCTGGGCGACCCCCGCCGCCATCGTGGCCGAGGCACCCGCGTACGCACGAACTGCGTCCGGAACTACCGCAACATGGTTCATGGCTATCGTCCAATCTCGAAACAGCCCATGGTGTTTCGTTACTTTATCTACCCGTCCGGCCCTGACACCACACAAATCTGCGGTGAAGATCAGTTGAATCTCACGTACCGGCCCGGTTGTACGCCGTTACCAGCTCGGCTCGCTCACCGAAGGCGCGGTGCGCGGCGGCCTGCGCGGTCTGTACCAGCACCCGCTCGAAATCCGCCGGTGACAACTTGGCGATCGCCGCGCTGAACTCGAGCCCGACCAGCGCGCCCGCACCGTCGACCGTCACCGTCACCGCGCCGTCGGGCGAAATTTCCTGCGCCCGGATGCCATTGGTGGCATCGGCCAGATCCTGCAACCGATAGAGCTGACCCTGCACTTTCGCGATCAGCTCGTCCATGGTCTCGACCATCGCCTTGTCCTCCCCTCTTCGCTCGCTAGACCGACCGCAGCCAGCTGTCCGGCTCGGTGTCGTATTCCTGCTCCTCGACGATCTCCGCCGCCGCGACCTCGGTCTCGGTGGGCAAACCCGTCGCCGCCAGCAGCGCCGGGTCGAACCCCGCCTCCGCCAGCTGATTACGCCGTGCCAGACCCGCCCGCTTGGCCGACTTCTGGCACAACCGCAGGATCTCGGCGGCCAGCTCGGCGGGGTCGCGGCGGACCTGTTCCCGATCCACCGTGATCCCCACCGGCAACCCCTGCTCGGTGGTACGCACCACGATCGCGCCCGTCACCGACGACGCGCTGAACTCGGTCGGAAACTCGTCCACGACTCCCCCTTCCGTCTGGCCCGGCATCATTACGCCCGATCGTCCCTGATGGCTCTGACAACTTCGGCGATCTGAGTGTTGATCAGCGACACCACCCGCCTGCGATCGGCACCGACCGCCACCCGCGGCGTGCCGGGCACCAGCACGTAGCGACCGTCGTCGGTCAGGTCGCGCCAGCCCAGCCGCAAGCGCACGATGCCGCGCGGACCGAATCGCGACCAGCCCTGCTCGATGTCGATGAAACCGTCGCGGTCGAGCGGCGCCTGCTGAAAGGTCAGCGTCCGCACCGCGGCATCGTCGTCGTAGTGCTGAACCAGCGAGCGGCCGTAGGAGTGATCGAGCTGGTCGTCGGCCGGTTCGTCGAGGCGGATCTCCTGGCCGCGCCCCGCTTCCGCCGGGGGCAGGTGGCCTGCGACGACGTCACCGAGAGACAGCGCATCATGGCGGGTGATCACGAATCCCTCAGCGTGGTACAGGGTGCGGCCGGGGCGCTGGCGCACCAGATAGCCCACGTCGCCCTTGCGCGCCGCGAGCATGCGCACCGAGAACGCGGGATCGGTGAGTCGCTCGCCGCCGCCGTAGCCGCGCACGATCAGCCGGATATCGGGATGGGTGAGCACGTCGATGATGTCGTCGAGCTCGTGCCCCCAGCGCTGCTTGATCGTCATCCAGTTGTGTTTCAGCGTGAACTCCGCCGCATCGGAGGTGCTCGGCTCACTGCTGTGGATGAACGGGTCCGGCATGTACTCCTCGTCGATGCCTGCCCACAGCGCATCGAACTCGTCGCCGGTGAATTCCCAGGTGGGCGTCACTGTTCCACCACCGGCCTCGCGACGATCGGCGCGTCACCGAGCGCTTCGTCCAAGTGGGTCGTCGAGTCGAGGTAGTCGGCCCGCTTGTGTTCCTTCTGCTGGCCCTGACCACCGCCGGCCCCACCCATCGGCGACATCGGCATACCACCCATCGGCGAACCGGCCGCCGACGACGCGACGCCCGTGCGGAAGCCCTCCATCCCTGTGGTGGCCGAAGCCCGCGGGAACAGCTTGGACGCGCTGTCCAGGCTGGGCGACAGCGGCGCGGCGCCCGCACCGGCGCCACCACCGCCGGAACCCGAGCCACCGCCGCCACCGCCGCCCTTGCTCGCCGCGCTGAGCGCCTTCTTGGCCTGGTCCTGCAGGGAACCGAGCGCCGCGGAGCTCGGAATACCCGCCAGGGCACTCTGTTCCGCGGCCGAGGTCGCCTGTTCCACGGCCGACTGCGCGGCGGAACTGGCCTGTTCGAGACCGGATTGCAGGGCCGAGGTCAGCTGATCGGTCGAGGACGACCCCGTCGATCCCGTCGAACCGGTCGACCCCGGCGAGCCGTTGCCCGTGGTATCCCCGCTGCCATTACCCAGCTGGCTACCGGACTTCTGTTCCTGCAGCTCCGCCATGGCCTTCTTGAACGCGGCGGAGGTGTCGCCCGAACCCGATCCGCTCCCCGAACCGGAGCCGCTCCCGCTGCCGTTTCCGGAGCCGTTCCCATTTCCGTTCCCGTTGCCGTTTCCGTTCCCGTTGCCGGTTCCGTCCCCGGAGGACGGCGCGGTCGGATCGGGCAGCGTGGGAATGTGGCTCGTGGTGCTGTTGAGTCCGGGAACGTAGGTGTTCCACATGACCTGGCGGCCGTTCTTCGCGCAGGCTTCCTTGTCGGCCTGTGCCTGCGAGCCGTTGGGATCGGAGTAGCACCGGGGCAACATGAGCGCGGTCGCCAGCCCCTTGGAGGTGGCGTTGATCCAGCCGACGGTGTAATCGAGTGCGGCGGCCACCTGTTTGGTCTGATCGACCAGCAGTCCGTTGGCCTCGTGATAGGCCGACATCGCCGACATGGCGCGCGTGGCGCCGCCCGGGCTGGTCCAGCTCTTCTTGCTCGCTTCGACTTTGGCGTTCAGGTCGTCGAAACCCGTTTTGAGCCAGCCTGCCAATCTGCCCCAATACAACGCGGTGTGAGCCAGATTCCCGGGAACCGTCGACAGGGAATTCATGATCGCCTGAAGTTCGTTGTAGTTGTAGCCGCCGGGGCCCTCCGCCTTCATTCCGGCCGGATCGAAGGTTTTGCCGTCGGACAGGATCTTCGGCAGGTTGACCGCGGTCGCCACCGCCGGAAACTGGACGACCGTGGGCGGCAGCGGCGTCTTGGCCATGCCTGCGCTTCTACCCTGCTCGATCTTGGTGCGCAGCGCGTCCAGATCCACCTTGCTGCCGTCCTCGGCGCCCTTGTAATGCCGGGCCGCGTCGAGAAAGGTGTTGGCGACATTGTCGAGTACCGTCTCGTGCTTGCCGAGCACGGTCTGCAGCTGACCGGCCTTCCCTTCGAACTGCTTCGACAGCTGTTTGCCCGACTCCAGCGAGGAGAACTCGGGCAGGTTCGAGACCATGTCCACCTGGGATTTCACCGAGTTGACCCAGTAGCGCGCGTTGTTGGCGGCTTCGACCAGGTTCGGCAGCGCCGACGGCTCGAGCATCAGCGATCCGTCCGAGGCTGCCGAACGCAGCCCCGCCCACTGATCCTGCGCCGATGGTCCCGTCATGAAGTCGACCCTCCCTGTCCGTACCGGTGTCGCCTCGCGCCCCGCCTGGCACCGCTACCACGACACCGCCGATTCGCACGGCTTGCTAACGATTCTACGGTCTGTCACATGAATTACGCATGTACAGCAGCGATCTCACTGGTGGCGATGGTTCGACCATCTCCGACCATCGCGATCACCAGCCCGCGTCGGTAGCGGGCCGCGACGGATCACGGGATCCGTCGTCTTCGTCGGTCGAGAGTCGTTCCCGCTCCGGCGAGTTGGGCGGCTCCAGCGAGGCTTCCACCGGCTGCGGAATCGCGAAACCGTCCATGTCGTCGACCAATTCGGTGATCTTCGGCAGGCGGGCGCGTTCGCTCTGGATCGGCGCCATCAGCGCCTGCGTCTTGCGGGCCACCTCGACCGAGGCCTGCTGCGCGGCCTCGGTGACGGCCTTGGCGATCTCGGTGTAGGTGAGGTCGTCGATGTCGGGGGTGAACTTCGTCTCGATGACCTTGTAGTCGGCGTTGACCGTCACCGTCACCCGTTTGCGCACGGTGGCGCTGGCGATGATCTTGGCGCGGTCCTGCTGGACCTGCGCGATCGCACGCATCTGGGTCTGGACAGTCTCGAGGATGTCCGCCATCTGTGCCTTGGCGTGCTCGTTGGCCATTCCCGGTTCCCTCCGACTCGCGGGCCGTCGCGCCCAGCCCGTCGGTTAGCGAGCACACCACAACTGCCACACCCACGCAACAGCACGACGCCGTACGTCAGGTCGCCAGGCCGACGGTGTGGGTGCCCGCCGAACCGGCGAGATTCAGCTGGAACCAGGCGGAATCGACGTTGTAGACATCGTCGGGAAAGACGCGGGTGAACGCCTCCCTGGCCACGGCCCCACGCTCGGCGGCCTCGACCAGGCCGGGGACCGCTTCCTTCTGCGCCTGACCCGCTTTCGCGCCGAGCAAGCCGGTCAGCACGTCGACAACGGTCCTGGTGTCCCACATCCCGGGGACGGCGGACGTCAGCGCGTCGGCGCCGGCCGACGCGCCCCGATACCAGCGGCCGCCCTCCCACCAATAGCAGAAACTCAGCAGACCGTTCTCGGCGCGGCGGTTGATCACCGGCTCGGCGACCCAATCGGGCGCCCCGAGGAAGAACTGCGGCATCGGGAGGTCTTTGTTGTAGACGGCGTCGAGTTCCGGTGCGTCCCACACCCCGCCGGAGAGCACCGCACGATCGCCCGGGAGCAGACACAGGGTGGAGCCGCTGTGTTTCGAGCCCTCGAAGACGTGGAAGGCCGGCGTCACCCGCGGTCCCCACTTGGAGCCGATCGCCACGAACGCGGCGGCGATCAGCGCCCACCGGCGGGCCAGGAGATCGAGCGGCGGGAATTCCACGTCCGGCGCCGACCCGATGGCGGTGCGGCCCGCCGCGGTATCGGCGCGCGCCTGCTCGGCCGCGGCCAGCGGCGTGCGGATCTGCCGGTTGCCGTGACCGATGTAGGCGGCCAGCCAGATCGGCAGCCGGTCGCGCGGATAGATCTCGATGTCGGTGCGGTACACCGTCGGCGGGAAGAGCTGGTCGTCCGGGAACGGGTCGTCGCCGTAGTCGTATTCGACGTTCATCCGGCCCGCGTTGCTCAGGGTGAGCAGGTAGCGCCACCACGGCCCGTCGCCCATCGACGCGGAGAGGTGCCGGTGCTCACGCAGCAGATCCAGCAGTTCCGGGCTCGGGAACACCCGGGCGAAACGCTCCTGCTCATCGTGGAACACGACCATCGACACCTCGGCCGCCGCCGTCAGCGCGAAGGAAGCCTCGACCTTGGTCCAGCCCGGCGGACCCAGCGCCGCCAGCGTTTTCGCGATGCGATGACTCAGGGCGGCGGCCCGATCCGTGATCCCGTCGTCGTCGGCCACCACCGTGGTGAGGGTGAATCCGACATCGGGATCCCCGGCCAGCTCGTCAGCCACTGCGCACTCCTGTTGCCTAGTCCTGGTTCTCGCCGTACCGCGCCGTCACGGTGCCTGCCTCGTCCCACACAGTCCGGGTGAGCAACGCGCCGCCGGGGGCGAAAACGGTTTCTTCCTTGCGATTCCCGGTGGGGAACCAGGTGCACCATCGGCCCACCTCGTGCCGATCGGCGTACTCGCCGGTGTAGCGCGGGGTGCCGTCGAGGTACCAGCCGCGCGTCGGACCGTCGGGGTAGCCGTCGGTGTAGCCGGCCAGGTCGGTGATGGGACTGCTCGGTGCCGGGCGGCGGAACTGCCTGCCGGTGAACGGCTCGGCGCCGTAGTACATGCGGCCTTCCTCGTCGTCCCAGCGGAACGCGGGATCGTCCGCGGGCAACGCGTCGGCCGCGATGTCCTTGCGGGTGCGCTCGTCCTCGAATTCGATCACCTCACCCGCCTGGTTCCAGACCGAGTGGGTGAGCAGCGTGCCCTCGATGTCGTAGACGTCCTCCAGGCGGCGGGCGCCGTCGGGATACCACTCCTGCCAGGTGCCCACGGGCCGGTTGCGGTAGAACTCGCCGTTGTAGCGCATGGTGCCGTCGGGGTACCAGCCCGTCCAGTCACCGTCGCGGTCGCCATCGTCGTAGCTCCAGTACTCGCGCCAGGTACCGTCGGGGCGGGTCTGGGTCACCGCACCGCTGTAGGGCTCACCCCGATACGACAACCTGCCGGTCGCCGCGTCGATCACCACATCCGGATCGCTCAGTTCGATCGGATCGTCACTCACCTTCGAAACCTCTCCGATCGCATCAGACTCGGTCGCTGAAGATTGTCATCCGGCCCGCCGGATCGGCAACCACGTTACGGATCAGCAGGCCGAGGTCCAGCTCCGGCGGCAGCGAACGGTAGATCAGCTCACCCATCGGCCTGCCGTCGACCGCGACCGTGAACCGCGTCATCCGCTGCCGTGAACGCTCCCAGCCCACGTGCGCGGCCCAGGTGAGCTCGATCGGCTGTGCACCGACCTGCACCATCAGCCGATCGGCGAGCCGATAGAAGATCACCGTCACCCCACCGAGATCGGCGTACAGGCCGTCGGCGCCGAGTTGTCCCGGCGCCGCGGGCCGCAACGAACCGGACCGCGGATCGAACTCGGCCAGCACGCCACCGCCGTACGGACGGACGAGCAGCACGATGTGCTCGGTCGGCGGCTGATACTCCGGCCGATAAGGCCTGCGGGTATCGCCCTGCCCGCCGGCAGGCGGCATCGCGGGCGGCGGATACATCGGCGCACCACCCTGCGGATTACCGGTACCCGGCTGCTGCCAACCGGATTGGTCGAGGGCCGGGTTTCCGCTCACCGGAGGGTAGAGCTGGCCATTGCCCGGAGGGTGACCATTGCCCGGCACGTACGGCTGACCGTTACCGGGTGGGTACGGGTGACCACTTCCAGGCGCGTACGGCTGACCGTTGCCGGGGTACGGCTGACCGCTACCGGGGAACGGCTGACCGTTACCCGGGGGGTACTGCTGCCCACTTCCAGGCGGGAACGGCTGACCATTACCCGGCTGGTACGGCTGACCACTACCCGGCGGATAGGGCTGACCATTGCCTGGCGGGAACGGCTGACCGCCTCCCGGCTGATCCGGCATGCCCGAGCCAGGGGGTTGCGTTCCCCACGGCGGAAGAGACGGCAGACGTGGATTTCCGCCCGGCGGTGTCGGCTGGACCGGCCACGACGGCACCGTCGGTTCGTTCGGAGCCGGCTCAGTCGGCGTCGGCTCAGTCGGCCACGGCGGCACAGGTGGCAGCGGCGGCTCAGTCGGTACCGGCGGCAGCGGCGGTACCGGCGGAAGCGTCGGCGCAGGCGGAAGCGTCGGTACCGGCGGCGCGGGCGGCAACGGTGGCACGGGTGGAACCGGCGGCAGCGGTTCGCCCGGCGGCAGAGGAGGTTTCGGTGGCACGAACGGATTCGGCTGATCCGGCGGGCACGGCGGATTTGGCTGGCTCGGCGGGCGCGGCGGTTCCGGCTGGCTCGGCGGTTCCGGCGGCAGCGGTGTCTCCGGCGTCAGCACCAGCGGCGGCACCGGCCATTGGACAGCGTCGAACACCGGCACGTCGAGCTCGACCTCGTACTCGTGCGGCGGATGCGGAATGTGCGAACGCATCGCCGACCCCGGCAATTGTCTGCGCACTCCCGGCCGCCCCTCACCATCGGGCGACCGCGGCGGACCCTGGCTGTCCCTGTCGGAACCACCGTCCCGATCCACCAGGTCGAAGCTCTTGTCGGGATCCCCCGAATCAGCGTTGTCCCCACCCTTGTCCGAGTCTCCGGCCGTGGTCGGCTCACCGTCATCGACACCCGAATCCGGATCGTCCACCGACGGCCGACGCGCACCCTGGCCCGTGTCGAACCCTTCGTGTTCGACCCGACCAGTATCGGCCTGTTCAACGCCCGATGTCGGTGTGTCCGGATCCGCTTCGCCCACAACTACATCCGCACCAGGCTCACGCGGGATGGACGACGGATCCGCCTGCCCAGCCGCAATACCGGGCCGACCCGTGCCGACGTCGCCATTGGAATCCGGCCCCGCAGGCAACGCCAGCGGAACCTGGTTGTTGCCGTTGACATCCGGACCCGCAGACAATGCCGGCGGCGCGGGTGTACCGGGGCGCGCAGGCGTGGCGGGATCAGGTGTGGGCAGTGCGGGGGAATCCGGAGTGGGAGCACCGTGGGTCGGCCCACCGTTTACCGCGGGCGGGGACGTGGGCGCGTCGATCTCGGGGTCGGTGACGAACGGTTCGTTGAGGAGCTCGCGCAGGCGGGCGATGTCGGCGGCGCGCTGCCGGATCTCGTCGCGGATCTCCTCGTGCACCCGCGCCAGCTGTTCGAGGGTCAGGCGTTCGTGCTTGTCGATGCGGCCGTCGCGGAACCACTCGTAAACCTGTGCCACCCGCTTGTCGTCGGCGTCGGTGAGGTCGACACCGAGCAGACGCGCGTGGTCGCGGCTCGGCCCGGGGACGGCGTCCTCGGGGGCGGCGGGTAGCGGCGACCGGTTGCCGAGGTCGTCGGCGCCCACTTCGCGCAGGAAGTCGAGGGCGTCGCGTAGGTGCACCGGAGGGTCGTCGCCGATGGCGCGCGGGTCGGTGTCCGGGTCGTAGACCAGGTTGTCGGCGTACGGATCGACCTTCGCGAGCGCCCGCACGTAGTCGGCGAGCGGCCCGACGAGATCGTCGATGTCACCGCGCGCGGCCCGGTTGGACAGCGCCTCGGCCAGCACCGCCGCGTCGAGCGGCAGCGCACCGCGCGGCAGGCCCAGATGGGGGGCGAGCGCGTCACGGGCGGCGTCGACGGCCGCCGGGTCGAGTGCGCGCAGCAGCTTCGCGTAATCGGTGAGATTCGCCGACCGCTGACGATGCAGCTCCACCCGCGTCGCCGGATCGGCGAGCCCACGGGCGATCACGTCAGGGCTGAGCGCCTCCGGCGTGACACCGAAGCGCAGCGCCAACGCACTGCGCGCATTGTGCAGCGCGTTGAAGTTGTCGATCGCGTCGGCGCTGCGCGCGTAGTCGACCAGGCCCTCGACCTGCCTGGCCCGCACCTGATTGGCGCGTTCCTGCTCGGCGAGCAGCGTGTCGAGCTGCTCCCCCGCCAGGTTCGACGGATCGTCGATGCCGAGCCGCTGCGCCACCTCGGCGATGTCGGCCCGGAGCTCGGCCAGCGAACGGGGTTCCGGCACAGGCTGATTCGTGTCATCCGCCACGGCGGGAAGACCGGCATCCGGCTCGGCGCCCGTGGGCGGCCGCTCGATCATCCGCCACGGCTGCGTCCCGTCGCGCACCATCGTCGCGTCAACCGTGCGCCCGTCCACCTCGGTGCGCAGGTGCCGCACCTCGGGCGCGTCGACCTCGAGGATGTGCACGCGGCCGCCGTCATCGATCCCGACCACCCGGATCTCGATGTCGACCTCGCCACGGTTGAGCCGGTCGATGAAGTCGGCATCGGCATCGGCGAGCGCACGGGCCAGCGCGGCCTCGTGTCCGGCCCCGGTGTCGACGATCGCGATCTTGCCGTTCTCGGGGTCGACGACGAGCCGATCGCCGCTGTCGCTGTCGTTGAAATCGGCTACTCGCTGGGTGAGTTCACCGAGTACTCCGACGTTGTCGTCCAGCTGCCCGCGCAGCCTCGCGATCTCGCCGTCGAGATTGTTGACCAGCGCCTCCAAGTCCGCCCCGGCCAGGTGTGCCCAGGTGGACCGTTCGTCACGCAGTCCGGCGCGGCGCAGCGCGTCGTCGAAGATCTTGCGTGCGTCCTCGGCGTGCACGGTCGGATCGCCACCGTCGTCGCTGAGATCGCCCCAGATGTTGACCCATTCGCCGCCGTTGTTCACCCCGCGCCAGTTGAGCATTCGCAAGCTGAACTCGTCGCCCTTGGCCGCGACGACTTCCTTGAGGTAGGCGCCGAGCGGGTCGTTGCTGTGGAAGTTGGCGGGCCGGAACGGGATGTCCGCGTGCTCGGCGTTGAAGAATCGCGCGGCCGCTTCCAGCGCCTGGATCACACCGTCGCGGCGCAGCAACCGGTATTCGGCCTCGGCGACAGCCTTGCGCAGCCCTTCTTCACTGAAATCGGTGAGCTGGACCCCGAGTTCGCGGGCCAGCGCTTCGAGCACGGTCGCATCGGCGATTCGCCCGTTGACCGCGTCGACCACATCCCGCAGCCACGGCGGCAGCGGTTCGGCAACGGCGGGAACTTCCTCGCCCTTGCTCGAAATCTGCACCGGCTCATCAGAATCCGCGAGTTCCTTCAGCTCCCGCGCAGCCAGCTCCCCGGGCGACAAGCTCTCCGGTTCGAGCAGATGCTCCAGCCCCGCGTCGCGCAGGTCCTGCTCGATCTGACGGCGCAGCTGCGGGTCGGCATCGGAGATCCACGGCTTGTACTCGCTGCCGTCGAGATTGCGCAGCGGCAGGAATTCGCCCGCCTGATCGGCGATCCGCGAGGACAGGTGCTTGAGGATCGGCACCAGCTCGCGGTTCTGCCACATGAGCACACCCTCTTTGAGGATGCGCGCCGGATTGAACTTGATCTGCAGCTGGTCGTATTCGCCACCTGGCTGGCCTGGCGTCGAGTCCTTCACCGTGGTCAACGGCAGCCCGGCACTGTGGCCGAGCATCGACTGACCGGCACCGTCCATGCTCGATCCGGACGGGTACTTCGGATTGTCGCCGTAGTAGCCGCGATTGACGAGCCGGTCCCACAGCTTGCGCAGCCAGTTCTTCTTCGGCGGCACCTCGACCGCCTTGTCCGCGGTCGAGGTGAACGGCTTCGGTTCGATGCGCGCGAGTGGTTCGAGATGCCAGGCGTCGGGCCCGTCGGCCACCAGCCGCACCAGCATCTTGTCGCCGTCGACGTCGAGCGACAGCACGCGGTCGTCGAGCTCGGTGCGCACCATCTGATACAGGTGCGCCATATCACCGGCGTCGCGCGTCACCCCTGCGCGCAACCGGTTGAGGTCGTCGGCGGCGCGGACGAGACCGGGGTCGGCAGGCAGTCCCAGCCGGGCCGCCCAGCGCCGAGCGATGGCCTCGCGCAGCGCCCGCTGCTGCGGATCGGTGGCGGCCTCGGCATGCCGGACCGCGGCGGCGAACGCCTCGACCGCACCCGCCCGCAGCAACTGGCGGTACCGGGCGGCGTCGAGGGAACCCGCATCGGTGAGATCCACACCGAACCTGGCGGCCAGGCGATCCATCGCCTGCTGCGCGGGCTCGATCCTCGGCCCGCCGGGCCGGCGCGCACCGTCTTCCGGCGGCAGTATCGCGGACGGGTGCAGCGGCGTGGCCTGCGGGTTCGGCTCCGGATCGGCGCCGACGGAGGGTCGGGCGTCGTCGAGTCCGGCCAGCCGCAGTTCCTCGGCCATCTCGGCACGCACCTGCGGATCGCCCTCGACCCGCCAGTGGTCGAGCCCGTCCTGCAACTCGTCGACGTCGAGCGGCTCGTAGTCGTCCGGATACCGCATGGGTGTGCCGAGTTCGGCGTCGGGATCCAGTGCGCTGTCGAGGAATCCGCGGGCCCGCGCCATATCGGCGATCTCGGCGAGCGCTCCGAGCGGATCACGCTGACCGGTGAGCGCGTCACCGAGGCCGAGCGCTTCGGCGAGTACGCGGACCTGCTCGGCTTGCTCCGGGGTGAGCGGTGGCGTGTCGGCGGTGGCCGAGGGCGGCAGATCGCTGAGTTCCTGAAGGAACTGGTGGACATCGTTGAGGAAGTCTCTGCGCTGGTACGCGCGCTGGGGTGCGTCGCCGGCGTCGACACCGTCGGTGACCGGCTGATCCAGCACGGCGTCGCCGGGTACGGCCAGTTCGGCGGGCGTCTTGGGCAGACCGAAGTCCAGTGGCGACGAATTCTTCGCAGGCTCTTCGGGTTCCGGGCTCGGCGCGGTCGGCGGACGCGACGGCGGCTTGGACGGCGGGCCGCCGGGCGCCGTCTGCGCCGCGGGCGGATCCCCCGAATCGTCGTCATCGCCACGCGAACCGTCGTCCTCGCGCGAACCGTCGTTGTCGCGGGAACCGCCCTCAGAACGCGAACCGTTGCCGCTCTCGCTTGTCGACCCGTCCCCACTGTCCGGCGTCGTGGCACCACCCTGCCGTTCGACCGCGGCGGCGAACCGGGCGGCCATTTCCGCACGGGCAGCGTCGAATTCCTGCTGTGCCCGCAGATACGACTCGAGGGCCTGCGCGTCGGCCAACGCCTCGGCGTCGAGCTCGTCGGGCCGTGTCTGCGCGGCCTCGGCGAGTTCGGCACGCAACGCGTCGAACTGCTGCTGCGCGGCGAGGTAGGACTCGAGCGCGGCCAGGTCGGCCGCGCGCACGGCGAAATCCGCGTCGGCGTCATCGCCGCGCTGCGCGGCGGTCTCCGCGTCCCTGGCCGCCAGTTCCTCGAACCTGGCGGCGATGTCCGCCTGCGCGGCGTCGAAATCCCGTTGGGCGCGCAGGTACGACTCCAACGCGGCCAGATCCGCGTCGACACCGTCGAGATCACGCAGCGTGTCCTCCAGGGCGGCATCGGCGCCGTCGGCGCGGCGCTCGTCCGCCTGGTCGTGCAGCTTGTTCTGGCGTTCGACGGCGTCGTCGATCATCGCCAGCGGATCGACCGGCTCGCCCGGTCCGACCAGATCGTCCAGCGAGGGAATCGGTTCGGCCAGTTCGCCGGCGACCTCGTCCAGCTTGCGCATGGTCTGGTCGAGCTTTGCGTCGGCCCGATCGTCGAGGTCGCGGCCGCGTTCGGGCGGCACCTCGGAATCAGGTCGGCCCGAATCCGGTTGCGGGCCAACCGGTCGCGGACCCCCGCCCGACTTGCCGCCCTCCGGCGCCGCGGGCAGCCCGCGCCGCCCCTCGGGCAACGCGTCGGGCTGCGAGCCGGGGTGCTCTCTGGCCGGCGTTCCCTCGGCGGGCGGCAGGTCGGCCACCGGCCGGTAGAACTCGTCGGTGAGCGCCTTCAGCTGCTCGAGCTGCTCGGTTCTGAGGCGGATCTCCTCGCGGATGGCCGCGATCTCGGCGGCCAGCTTCTCCGGGCTCAGACCCTCGTGCTTCTCGATCTTGCCGTCGCGGTAGGCCTCGTAGATCTCGACGAACTTCGCACCGTCGGCGGTGGACACATCCACTCCGACCAAGCGTGCCCAGTCCCGATTCGGCTGTGGCCGTGGATCATTCGGTCCGACCGGCTCGTCCGCGCCATAGGAGCGGGCGATGTTGCCTGCGACCTGGGCGGCGAAATCGGCGGGATTCGCACCGGGCTCGGCGGCGCCGACCACATCACGCAGGCCGTGGATCGCGTCGCGGTCGTAGATGTGCGGGTCGCCGGTGGTGCGCGGATCAGCCGCTCTGGTGCCCGCGGGATGATCGGTGTAGGGGTCGATGCGCATCAGCGCGTCGGCGTAGGCGGCCAGCGCCTCCCGCGCATGGTCGCCCGCGCCGAGCCGGTGCATCCGCGTGACGAGTTTGCGCAGCTTGGCCGGATCGATGCCGCTCTCGGCCGGGCCGACCTTCGACCGGCCGGTGCGCGGGTCGGTCTTGCTGACCTTCGGGCGCAGCGCCTCCGGATTCCCCGGGCTCAGTGCCTTGATCAGCGCTTCCTGCGCCGCCTTGACCGCGGCCGCGTCGACGTTGCGCAGCTGCTGGGAGTAGCCCGCGGTCTTGCTCGGTTCGCGCTGCTGCCCGTCGAGCAGGTCCTCGAACTGCTGCTGGCGTTTGCCGCGCCGCTGTTTCGGATCGGTCAGGGCCTCGGCGATCCGTCTCGGCGTGAGCTCGCTCTCCGCGATACCGAGCCGCGATGTCAGCTGATCGCGCGCGTCACCGATCAGGTAGAAGGTCTCGATGTCGGCCATCGTGCGGGCGTAATCGAACAGCGCCTCGGCCTGCCCGGCGCGTACCGCGTTGTCCAGGTGCAGCGCGCGGATGGTGGCGTCGATATTGTCCGGGTGCAGCGCGGCCGGACCCAGACCGAGTTGCCGTGCCAGATCGACGATTTCGCGAACCATGTCCGCACGGTCACGCGGGGCGTGCGGCGGTTCCGGTGTCGCCTGGACCGGGCGCCACTCGCCGTCCTCGCCGCGCATCATCGTCACCTGCAGTTCGGCGCCGTCCACGGTGCGCCGAATGTGCTGCACCTCCGGTGTGGCCACCGGATCGAGGAACTGCCTGCCCGCGCCGTCGGCGTGCACGGCCCGGAAGTCGGGCCGCAGTACCCCGTTGTCGATGTCGATCGCCAGCTCCGGGTTGTCCCGCAGCGCGCGGGCCAGCGCCTCCTCACGGTCGAGCGCACCGTCGACAACCAGCAGCCGGTCCGGCCCGCCGTCGGCATCGGGCACCCGCGCGACCTGATCACCGTAGGACTTGCCCACCGGTTCGGCGCCGTCACCCTGCAGGATCGGCTGCGCGGCGGCGATGAAATCGGCGAGGTTCTGTGCCCGCTGCCGTGCCGCGTCACGCAGCTCGTTGAGCGTCGGCTCCATGCGATCGCCGGACAGATCGCTGAGGTCACGGCCGAACATCGCCGCCCAGCCGGACAATTCGTCACGCAGCTGGTCGCGGCGCAGCGCGTGTTCGAAGAACTCGCGGGCCCGCGCCTCGTCCCGGCCCGGCTCCCGATCATCGGAGAAGCTGGCCCATTCGGGCAGCCGGTCCGCGCCGTTGCCGACCCGGTCGTAGTCGCGCAGCGAGGTGACGCCCTCGAAGGCGACGATCAGGTCGCGCAGGAACCGGCCGAGCGGATCCTTGTCGAGGAAGCTGACCTCCCGCGAGAACGGCACCGGGCGTGGGGCACTGGTGTCGCCCCAGTGACTCCGCGATGGGTCGGCGCTGCCCGGTTCGTCGTCGTCGTAATAGTCGGCGTCGTCGCGTGGTTCGTCCGACTCGAGCTCGCGCAGACGGTCCGGTCCGTGCAGGGTCCGGTCGTCAGGGGCAGGCGCCGGGTCGGCGGGATGATCCGCACGCCGGTACGGGCGGGTCTGTTCCTCGTCGGCTCGGCGTGCCGCGTCGGCCAGGCCCTCGATCGCACCGATCTCGCGCAGCAGCCGGTGACTCTGGAGATCGATCGCCCGGCGCACATCCCGAGCTCCCTCACCGTCGAGATCGATACCGAGCCGCTCGGCCATCTCGGCCAGCGTCTCGCCCTCAGGCGGCGGACCCTGCTGTTCCGGCGGCGCCTCGGCGGGCGGAAGGGGTGCGTCCTCCATCGCCCGCGCCTCGTCGGTGTCGATGAGTCCGTTGAATTCCAGATCGTCGATCAGGTCTTGGCGCAGCCGCGGATCGCGAGCATCGGCGAACAGTTGCTTCAGGATGTCGCGGACCTCGTCGGCGTCCATCCGGTTGGCCCGCAGCTCGCTGAGCACGGTGTCGCGCACCGCATTCGGATCGGCGTCGGAGATCCACGGCCGGTATTCGGTGCCGTCGGGGAAGTACACCGGGCGGTAATCGCCTGCCGAATCCGCCTCGCGTCCCAGTATCCCGCCGATAACCGGAATGTGCTCACGGTTGTGGTACCAGGTGAGCCCCTCCTTGCCGATCCGCGCCACGTTCAACGCGGGATCGCCTGCGCCGGGCGGCGGTTCGCTGATCATCGGACCGTCCAACGGCGGCGCGGGATGCGCGGGTGCCGGCGACGCGGGCGGGTCGGTCAGCAGATGCGCGCCGCCACTGACGCCGTCGCGCAGCGCGGTCTGTCCGCGCCCGTCGAGACCCGATCCGGACGGGTACTTGAGATTCAGCCCCTGATACCCGGCATTGAGATCGTCGACCAGTTTCCGCAGGGCATTCCGGTTGTCGACTTCGGGAATGTCGGCGTCATTGCGCGCGGGCACATTCTGCGTGGCCTCGTCGCCGTCGTTCCGCGCGACCACCCACTGCCCGTCGGCCAGCTGGATGTGCAGCGCGACGACTTCTCCGTTCGCACCGAGTTCGACGCGCACCTCACGCTGCGGCGTTTCGGGTTCGGGATCGGCGAAGTCCGGCCTGCGCTGACGGTTTTCGCCGTCTTCGTCACCCATGAAGTCGGTGCCGTCGTCGATACGCGGCGCGCCGTCCCACGAGACCAATCCTGGCTTGCGGGGGGTGCCATCGGGATTCAGCTGGCCGTTCAGGTCGGCACGCCGCTCGGGTGCGATGGGATCCTTCGGATCGAAGCCATCGTGATTCCGGTAATGGCCTTCGGCACTTTCGGTCCCGGACACCATTCTGGTGCAGTTCGCACAGCAGAGCATTCCGGGGTGGTCGCGGTTACCGACACTCACCGGAGCGTGCACCAGCGAGCGCATGGCATCTCGATCGGTCGGCGCACCTTGCCGGTCGCGATCGTGCAGAGCTTCGTTGGTAGTCCGTACCTCGGCGTGGCGCAACGGATCGTCACCATGCGGGAACGCCTGCTCGCTCCTCACCCCGCGTGCAAGCTGCGCTATGTCCTGACCTGTGGCCCTGACGTTTTCGTCGACGCGCGGATGGAGCTCGTCGACCTGGATGCGGCTGCCGCTGGGACCGTTCGCAGCCTCATAGACCCGGCCGGTGAGGCGATCGATCGTGACAGCCATGACCGGGCCGATGGGGTTCTGGGTGTCGTACGCCCGAACACAGTCGCTCTGCGCGCGGTCGAGTTCTTCTCTCAGACCATTGAACGTCGCCTCAGTTCGCTTCAGCTCCTGGACAGCAGCACGCTTGTCCTCCGGCGCCGCCTGTTTGAGCGCGGCGATCGCGTCCACTTTCGCTCTCTTCGCCGTTTCGAGCCGCCGCTCGACTTCGCTGCGCTGGGCCTCCGCAGCCACGATGTCGGCAGCCCGCTGGCTCTTGGCAGCATCGGCCGCCGTCGCGTAGTCGGCCGCGCGGTCGGCGGCAAGTCGACGCGCGTAGTCGTCGATGTACTCACCATCGATCGACACGATCTCGCCGTCGGCGTCTCGGACGATGTCGCCGTCCAGTTCACCGAGCAGGTGTGCCTTCGCATGGGGCACATCACTGGAACCCGGATCATCGGCAGTCTCGGGCACCGGTGTGATCTTCGACATCGCCGGCCCGAGGTCGGCCGCATCGTCGGTCCGGGAGGCCGGAGTTTCGGACGAGTCCGTCGGCAAGACATCGTCGTCGTCCATGTAGTCGATCCGGTCGTCACCGTTTCGAGTTTCCGAATGACCGTCCGGTGCCGGTGAATTGTTCAGGGCTGCTGCTGGATCGGCGGCGAACGGCAAGGGCACATCAGCCAGCAGGTTCGTGCCGTCTCGCTCGAGCAACAGTTCGGTGACCGTCACCTTGCCCTTCTCGGATGCGTGGACGAGCTTGTACTCGACCTGCAACGTGCCGTTGTCGCGGGCTGTGCGCAGCGCATCGACGGCTTCTCGCAGTGCGCGCCCTTCGGGACTGTCGGGATCAATACCGCGGGCGCGCATCTGTTCCGGTATCTCGTTGAGAACGCGCCGCAGATTCTGATCCATGTCCAGCGTGCGCCGGAGGTACTCGGGAGAACCCTGTTCCGCGCGAGCGATCTTCGAACCACCGAGTCCCGCGCCGACGCCCTTGGCCTCGATCACGAGCAGGGTCGGCGGCGAATCAGCATGGGCGGGTGGCACATACGACGCGATATCGACGACGCCTGCACCATCGAACGCGCCGACGAACGGCGTGAGCAGCACCGCCCCGGGTCGGCTCAGCGCCACATCGAGTCCCGCTGTCTCACCGAGCAACTTCGAGACGCCGACCATCTCCGTGCCGAGCTTGTAGTACTGCTCGGCCACGGACTCCAGATCCGCCAGGGACTCCAGCTTGGCGACCATCTCCTCCGGGGTCAGCGATTCGTCGGCCATGACCTCCGCGGTGAGATCTTCGATCTTCCCAGCGACCTTCTCCGGCGCCAGATCATGTCGGTTCTTGACATCGAACTCACCCATGAGGCGATCGAGGTCGTCTCGTACCCCGTTGCGCTCGGTTTGGAGTTCTATCCGACGGTCGGAGGCATCGCTCAATGCGTCAGCGCGATCCGAGTCGCGCATGGTGTGCGTCTCCGAATCACCCTTCTGCACCTCATGGAGGTATTCGCTGTCGACGAGCGGGTCGCCGCGCAAAAACCCACCTTCGGGGCGCTGGAGACGGAATCGCTGGTCTCGAACAGAGTTCGCCGGGTCATCGACGTGATGCCAGGTCCCGTCCGGATCTCGATAGCTGTCCAGCCGATCGCCAGGCCGGCGCAACAACCCGTCGTCGCCACGAACCATTCCGCTCGAGACCGAATCATCAGATCCGCGATCCGGACCGGCGACATCATCGTCGTCGCCCATGAAGTCGGTCTCCGGATATTCGGGTGAGACCAACCGGGGTTCGATGGGATTGCCGTCCCTGGCCGCCTGTTCGAGATCGGCGTGCCGCAGCGGGTCGACCCGGGGTGCCCCTTCGTCGATGATGTGGCCCGCGGTGCTCTCGGTGCCCTGCACCACCCGGGTGCAGTTGGCGCAGCAGGGCGCTTCGACGCCACGACTGGGGACGAACGGCGAGTTGAGAATGGAGGCCAGGCCGTCGAAATCGGTCGGCAGCTGGTCGTCCGGCCCACGCTGCTGGTTGAGCAGTTCCCGGTCGTGCAGCGCGGCGTTGGTGCCGCGCACTTCGGCGTGGCCCAGCGGGTTGTCCGTGTGCGGGAAATGGGCCGGGTCGCGCCCGTTGTGGTAGGCGTCGGTGGGGTCCTGGTAGCGGGCGACGTTGTCGTGCAGCGTCGGGTGCAGCTCGCTGGGGTGGATGCGCTGCTCGGAGGTGCCGTTGGCGGCCTCGTACACGCGACCGGTCAGGCGGTCGATGGTGATGGATGTGACGTGGCCCCGCCGCTTGCCGGGCAGCCGCTCGGCTTCGGCCTTCTCCAAGCGCTTGGCGGGCGAATTGCCTGCCTCGGCTTCGGCCGCGTCGGCGGCCAGGAAGTTGTCGAGGGCGGTCTTGGCCGCCGCGGCCTGCTGCTTGGCGTCCGCGACGCCTGCTTCCGCGCGTTGCACCCCGTCCGCGGCGTCCGCGGCGGCGCGGTCGAGCGCGTCGGCGTCCGCGGCGCCACGGTTGCGTGCGTCCGCGGCGGCCTCGACCGCGCGGGTGTGTGCTGCCCGGGCGTCCTTGAGGGCCATCGCGGCATCGCGCACCGCCCGGCCCTTGTCGGACTTCGCGGTTTCCAGCGCCTGCTGCTGGGCCTTGTGCTGCTCGTAGTCGGCGACCAGGGCCGCGTCCGGCGTGGACGCGTCGACGAACGCCTGGCCACGCTCCTCGCTGAGCCGGTGGGAGAACTCGTCGATCGGCTCCCCGCCGACATGGGTGATCCGGGGTGGGTCGCCCGCGGTCTGCACCATCGGGTCGTTCGGATCCAGCACGCCCAGCAGATGCGCGTCGACACCGGGCGTTCGGCTGAACGGTGCGTTGACGGTCCCGGGTTCGGGTTGGAGGAACGACATCGCGGTCGGGCGGGTCGGCGGGTCCTGGTCGCTCATGAAGTCGACGAGATCGCGATCCAGTGGTGGGCCGTCGCCGTCGAGAGTGTCACGATCGCGAGGATCGGACGGATCGGAATCCGTTCTGGGCGAAGGTGTATCGCTCGGTGTCGTCGCGGACTCCGGGCTGAACGTGCGCCACTTGCCACCGCGATCGATCACCGGGTCCGAGCCCGGCTCGCGCCGCACACCGACGCGATCGGTCGGCGCGGTGACATCGACGCCGAGCTGGTCGGCGATGTACTGCGCCCAACCCTTGCTGTTGCCCGCGTGGCAGGAGAGCAGCCGGATCGGCGTTCCTGGAACATAATTCGGGTTGCTGCGGATCGCGTCGACGATGTCGCGCGGGTGGACCGGGTCCCCGTTGCTCGGCGTCACCGAACCGTCGCGCCGCCCGTGCACGACCACGTCGTGGGAGCCGTCGTTGCGGACATTCTCGCTCACCCGGTGCGTGCGGGCGTCCTCACCGATGGCCGTGCCGGTCGGATGGTGCACGACGCCTTGGCCGTTGGGCAGCTGGGTGTCGTAGACCGGGCCGCTGTCGTTGTCGTCTGGCTGCGGTTGCCTGCGATCATCGCCGGAGTCGGCGCGGTCCCTCGGCGAGGCGGTGTCGTCGGCGCCCGGTCGCCCGGGACGACCTGTCTCCGGGCCCGGCCGGGCCGGGCTCGCGCCCGGATCCGCACCGACGATAGGCACCACCGGCGGAATATCGGCCAGCGGGTCGGACTCCGGGCGAACCTCCGAATCCCCGGCACGAGTCCGGTCGGCGATTGCCTCGGGCTCGCCCGCGCGGGTCGGCGGCGCTTCGCCCGGCGCGGCCTGCAACCCCTGCAGCGGCGTCTCTGCCACACCGGCGCCGCGCTGTTCACCGACACCCGCGCGACTCTCACCATCGGGTCGACTCGTCGCACCGGGATCTTCGGCGGTGCCCTGCGGGTCCGCCACCCTCGACTCATCGACAGTCGGGTTGTCGGTTCTGACTTCCGGTGCGCCGGAACGAATGTCGGATCCGGGCTGCACACCGTCGGTCAGCCCCGCGCGGACTTCCGGAGCGCCGGGGCGGGCCGCCGGCTGCGAACCCTGCGCGGGCGCCTGCTGGCCCGGCGTGGACTGCTGCGGCGTCGACTGCGTTGGCGCAGTGGGCGATTGAGCGGGGCTCGCGGCGGGCTGACCGGTCGTCGGCGTCGCGGCCTGATTGGTGACCGGCGCCTGACCGGTCGCGGCAGGCGAGGGCCCCGCCGTCGCCGCGGGCCCGGCACCTGTCATACCCGCGCCGACCGGCGCCCCGGCCTGCGTCGCGGTGTCCCGGCTGGTCGCCGGAGAATCGTTGACCTGCGTCACCGGCTGACCACTCGACTGCGCGTCGGTGCGCGTGCCCTCGCCGACGCTCGCGCCGTCGGCCTGGTCGGCCTCGCCCGCCCGGGACTTGTCCTGCCCGGAATCCGACTGTGCCGCAGGGCTTTCCCCTTCGGCACGGCCGCTGCCGTCCTGACGACCGCCGTCGCCCGCCTGCGATTCACCGCCCTGCACCTCGGGCTTGGAATCCTGTCGCCCAGCGCCCGCGCCGCCCTCTGCCGAGGACTGTCCGTCGTCGCCGGACTGCTGATTCGCCCGTCCCTCTTCGGAATTCGTCGGCCCTTGGGCTTCTCCTTCGGGCGACTGCGTGCTACCGGCGGGGCGCATCGACTGGCCGTCGTCACCCGCGCCGGCCCGCGACTCACCCGAGCCCTGGTCGCCCATGGTGTCGTCGCCCGCACCCGCGCGCACGCCGTCGTCACCACCGGCACCGGTCGCCTCGTCGTCGGCTCCGGCCCGGTTCTCGCCCTCCCCGCCGGGACGGTTGGACGACCCGTCGCCGCCCGCACCGTCGTTCTGCCCGAACGTTCCGAGGTCGTGGCCGGGCATGGCATCGCGAACCTGCGAGCTGAAGCTGGGGCGCTCGAACAACCCGGGCTTCATCGCCGACCACGCGGAATTCGCCCCGGCCTTGTTCAGCCCCGAAAGCCCACCGTTGGTGGCACCCGCACTCCACATGAGCGGGTCGGACGCCGCGGTCTTCAGGTTGTTCCAGGCCTGATCCCACCCCTGGGTCATGCCCTCGTACCCGAATTGGCCGAGCATGCCGCCGCCCGCGCCGACCAGGCCGGCACCGGTGCCGGTGATCGCACCCTTGAGCCAGGGCGACATCCCGTCGCCGAGCCGCTTGCCGAGGAAGTGGCCGAACGGCCCGGCCGCCAGACCACCGGCGGCGGAGGAGACCGCGGCCGCCTTGACCTGGTTCCAGTCGACCTCCTTGCGGTGGCCCTGATCCACCTGCCACTGCTGGACGCCGAGTTCCTGCAGGGTGCCCAGCGCCGTGTCGATCGCGACGTGCTGGCCGATGAACTTCAGGACCCGGGTGATCACGGCCTTCGCGCCGTGTCGCAGGATCGCGGCCAGCACGCGCCCGAAGATTCCCCGCGCCACCACGCGGGTCACGCCGATCGCGGCGGCCTCCACCGCGGGCGCTGTCGGCGGAAAGATCCACGCCGCAGCGATTTCCAGCGCCAGCAAGCCCAGCGAGGACAGGAACATGATCTTGGTGTATTCGATCTCGGTGCCGGTCTGATACACCGAGTCGCCGAGGATGTCGAACAGTTCGCCCAGCTTGGTCACCGACTGGTCGCCGCGGGCCATCCCCTCGAAGGCCTTGAGCATGTCCTCGACGCCGTCGCCCTGCGGATATGCCTTGAACGCAGCATCTTTGGCGGCGTCGACGTCGTCTACCAGGCCACGAAGACCATCTGCGGCCGTGCGCCAGTCCTCGGCCATGGCCCACATCTCGTCTTCATTGCCCTCCGGCCACTCCATGCCGGCAAGAATCGAGAGCCAATGCAGCCCAGATGGGAGATCTATCATGGAGCGCTACGTCACCAACTCGAGTCCGTGAACGTCGCCATCGCCCCTCATCCCTCAATAGTGATGCCCGGTCGAGCACACCACAACTCGTTCGCCTGCGCAACAGAGTGACAGCTACCGACGAATCCGTGGTGACGACAGAATGAACGCCAGGCAGCCGGAACGAACCCCGTGCGGGCGACTTGACGACCAGCCGGTGCGGGCGAAGGATCGGGGTCGGGGCACGCCGAAGCGCTGGCACGACGGGGCGCCCCGAGCCGACGAGCACGCCGAGCCGGACACAGACTCCATGATATCGAGAACGGGACGCACGCAATGGAATTGAAGCCGGTGGCCATGTACCGCGAGATGTACGAGCGCGGGCACGACGAGCTGCCCTCGGTCTTCGACGCGCCCACCGGTACCGTCGAGGGCGACCGCGACCGGATTCTGAACTACATGCGCAAGGTTCGCGCGATCTTCGACGTCATGGGCGAATCCCCCGACCTGTTCATCAGAGACGCCGACATCGAGGGCGGCCCCTCCCTGTACTCCGACGGCGTCTGGATCTGGCGCGAGGACTCGCTGAAGTACCTCGCCGAGCAGGCCCTCGTCCTGCCCACCGAGTTCGTAGAGCACGTCCGCGCGCTGGACTACGTCCCCCAGAATTTCGACACCCGCGACCCCGATTTCGACGCGGCGTTCCTGTCGTACTTCTGACGGCATCCCGGGTCCGATCGAGCAGTCCGAAAGCGGAGGGTTCACGTTGGCAGACGACGAATACATCTACGACGAAGAGATCCAGAATCTCGTGGATAGCCAGATCAGTCTCCACGACGCCGATTTGCGGATGGACGGCAACACGGCACTCTACAAAGGCAAGCCGTTCACCGGCGACATTGTCGACGACAGCAGTGGCACCATTGTCGAAGGCTACGAATATGTCGACGGCGTCCGTTCGGGTTACTGCTACGGGCGCTATCCAGACGGCAGCCCACGGTTCTTCGGCGAGTACCGTCGCGGTCTCCCAATCGGCCGCTGGACAGTCGAGAACATGGCGGGAAGCCTCGTCGAGGAGTACGAATACGATCCGAGCGGCTGTCTGCGATATCGCAAACGCTGGAACGACAACGGTGTCCTGATCGAAGATTTCGACGCCAAGACGATCGCCAAACCCACCATCACCGGGGTCCGCGACCGCGAAGACCCCGACATCCACTACGACTCAGCGACCGAGACCCGCTACGACCGCAGCGAATTGTTCACCGGACAGCTCGCCGAATACACCTGGGTAACCCGCGACATCGTCGAACTGTCCTGGTACACCAGTGGACACTGGGACGGACCACAACTCGCCTGGTACACCGTTGGCAGTCGCAAATACGCCGGCACCTCGACCCACGGCCAGCACTTCGGTCTCTGGCTCGCCTGGCACGAAGACGGAACCCTCAGCCAGCGCTCTCTCCTCGGCCTGGACGGTACGACCCTGCTCCTCGAAAAATGGGACGGAAGCGGGCAGCGCACCGAACACACCACCGATCCCGACATTCTCATCGAGGAACTGCTCCACACCGACTACGACGACGGCAAACTCATCCGAGCTGGGATGTTGACCCCCACCGGCCCCATCGGTTACTGGTGTACCTGGGATACCACCGGCCGAATCCGTCGGGAAGACCATTACAGCCCTCGACACCAACTGCTCCTCCGCCGCGAATGGGACGAGGAAGGCGTACTCGACCGACCCGCCGAAGGCTCTGCGCTCCAACCGGACAGGACACCACGATGACTACTTGGCACACGCGAACCACCGAGGAAGTCGCTGACCTGGCAACCCGATTGCGCGCCATCGACTGGACATGGCAGCTCACCGAAATTCCCCGAATCGCTGAACATTTCGGTTGGAAGGTCATCTCCAGCAAACCCGCCTGGGCTCTTCTCGACACCGGGCTCGGCCCGGCCAGCGGAAAGGCCTTCGCCGACAACGGCCACGTCGAACGCCTCCAAGTCGACGCCAGCACCATCGGACCCGACACGAGCGAGGGTCGCGCCGAGGTCCACGCCGCCTACTCGGCGATGGCCGAGACACTGGTCGCCACGCTCGGCCCACCGACCACTGAAATCAATGGCGATCTCGAAGAACTTCGATGGGCGGGATCGGACTCCACCTTGCTCCTGCAGGAGCTCGCACGGTCGATCAAGCTGGCCCTGGTCACCAACGAATGGCTGACCGGATTCGACCACCGAGTCCAACTCTCCCGACAGGGACAGCTATGAGCGACTGGGCGATCTTCACCGACCGCCTGGCCTCGGAGCTCGACGAACTCCCCATCACCTCCCGCCTGATCATTTTCGAACCCAAGTCGGTCTCCGGCCGAAGGTTCGTGCAATTCGCGAGAGATGAGGACGTACTGTCGGCCCAACTCGTCGGCAGTAAGTCACTCGACCCGGAGTGGCAGCCCGATGCGGCAGGCTGGCGGGCGATCACCCGCGCGGGTTGGCACCAGCCCGACGCGGCCAATGCCCACCTGTGGTGGGTCGACTTCGACGCGCCGGTCACCATGGACGACTGCCGACGAGCTGCCGCCATCGCCGTCACCGGCCTCCGCGACGGATACGGCATCACCAGCCCGGACGCCCTCGTGTACGACGCCTGGGCGGGACGGACCGGGACCATCGACCTACCCACGCTGGGGCTGAAGCAACAAAGGATGTAAGCCGAGCGGCCGTGTTCTCGACTGGGAATACGATCCAGCGCGCGGGAAGACAAGCGGATGAGCAAATGGCGGTCGATCCCCAATGTCGAGGCAGCCGACCTCGCAGACAAGCTGCAGGCCCTCGACTGGTCATGGAACACGGATGCCGCCCCCGCAGTCGTCGAACGATTCGGTTGGCACACAGTCTCCAGCCGGCCGCGCCGGATCACACTCGAGACCGGGTTCGGCCCGGATGGCGGCACGATTCGCGCCAAGAACGGCCAGGTCACAGGCATCGAACTGCGACTCACCGACTTCGCCGATGCAGGCGAGAACGTCGAGGTAGCAATGGCTTTCGACAACATCGCCGCGGCGATCTCCGCGAAGCTCGGCGAGCCGACCGGGCGCGTGGCCGGTCCGCTCCTGCAGTACCGGTGGGCCGGGGCCGAGGCCACGGTCGTGCTCCAACCCTCCGCCGACTCGGTGTGGCTACACCTGGTCACCAATGCGCGGCTGGCCGCCGACGATCGCAATATCGCGCTCGACGAGCAGGGCCTGCTGTGACCGACTGGACCGATTTCGCCCGTGGGCTCGCCGCCGAACTCGCGGCCGCACCCGAGAGCACGGTGCTGGTGATCGGCGAAACGGCATCACCGGGCGCACGACGCTTCGCCCAGTTCCTCAAGACCGGCGAGGCAGTGTCGGCCGAACTCGCCGGCGACGAATGGCTCGAGCCCGCCTTCCGCCCCGATGACGACGGCGCCCGGACGATCATCGAAGCAGGTTGGCGTCTCCCCGACGAGGCCCACATGGGCAACTGGTGGGCCGAATTCCCCTGGCCGGTCGACACCGACGCCTACCGTCGGCTCGCCGCGATCACCGTCACCGGACTCCGCGACGGCTTCGGCATCGACTCCCCGCTGGCGCTGGGCTACCAGGGCTGGGTCGAGCGTGCCGGAAACAGCAGCCTGCATCTGCCGGGCCTCGGTATCCCGGACGCGAGTTGACCGACTGCCTGACTACGTCAAGCCGTCGCGGTTGCCCTTTTCCATCTTGTCGATGTAGTCGGCGCTTTCGGTCTGGCCGTCGGCGAACTCGCCCATGGACTTCGCCATCGTCTTGACGTTGTCGCTGGTGTTGGTCCACGACGAGTCGTAACCGTCGTTGCCGCCGGGGCCGTCGTTGAAGCTCTGACCGAGTTTGTCGTTGCCCCAGACGTTTCCGCGGCCGTTGAGCGAGCTGTTCAGCGTATTGATGATGCCGGTGAGTTGCGTGCTGACGTTGCGCGATTTTCCGGCCGCGGTCCGGAAATCGTCGGCGTCGTACTCGAAGGTGCCCATCGCCCTCATCCCTCCACGAGTGGTGGCTCTGAGCACACCACAACTCTTTCGCGTGCGCAACAGCCTCGCACGACAGAACGAACCCGAGATGAAAGCGCTGTGAACGGTGGGTACCTCGCGGCTCCTATGCGCTTGCTTCCCAATGTGATTCCACGCGCGACATCATGCGCTGGATGGACGTGTTGACCTTCTCGGTCAGGTCCGATCGCGACATCGGGGTGGCGATGGGATTCTCGCTGGGGAGTTCGATGACATAGCGCCCGTCGTCGGGAAGATCACGCCACACCAGGATGTCGCGATGCATCCCCCGCGAGCCGAACATGGACTGATTCTGCAGGATATTGATGGTTCCGGTGCGGTCGGCGGAATGGCTGAAGAACTCGGTGCTGCGCTCGACGATCGAGGTATCGGCTTCCTCGAAGAACATCGAGGATCGCTGCCCGTACTCGTCGCCGGCGCCGGCGCTCGCGTCGGTGACGAGCGGGATCATCCCGCCCGTGCCCGCACCGGTGGCCGGCATCAGGTCGACGATGGCGTCGGCCAGGCCGTGGGGACCGATGTCGACCACCGTGTAACCACCACTGTGCGTGGGGGTTTCACCAGGCAGCTGGTAGACCAGGTACCCGTTGGCGCCGGCTCGTGCGGCCCTGGCCTTGAGCCACTGGCCGGCGTCGTCTCGCGCACGATCGTTCCAACCACGCAGCCGCACATACACTTCCGGTCGCTCCAGCACATCGAAGACCGAGCGAAGCGTCGGATCGACCGTGTGTTGCAGACGCTGCCAGACCTGGTACTTCTCTTCCTCGTAGTCCTCGTGCAGGCGAGTCCTGGTCTGGAAGGTGAGCGGACGCGGCAGATCGGTGCCGACGAATCGCTGCCACAGCACCCGGAATTCGATGTCGGTGAGCTCCCACTTCCGCGTCACGCCTGCGCCTCCGGCCGTGCGTGCGCGAGCGAACCGGCGGCGCCGACTTCCACGGATTCGACCGGTACTTCCACAACCTGCGCGGGGGCTTCGGTCGCCATCGACTCGGCGAGCAAGCCGGTGAGCGGGGTGACGACCTCGCCCAGACCCGAGAGGTTGGAGAAGTCGGGCAGCGAGGCGCGCGGGAATGCCTCGCCCGCAGCCGTTTCGGCGCTCTCCTCCGGCACTCCCGCCCCGTCGACGGTCGTCGTCACGGTGTCGATGCCGAGCAACTCAGCCAGCGGCGAGAGGGCGGGGTTGTCCGCGATCAGCTGGTTGAGCTCGGGCGACTGCGACAGCAGTTCGGTCAGGTCGGGGAACTGCCCGAACAGGTTGCCCAGCTGGGTGAAATCGGGCAGGCCCGAGATGGCGCCGGTACCGCTGGTGTCGGCGGACACCTGCTGCAACGCGGTGGCCAGCGAGGGCAGCGCCTGGGTGAGTGAGGAGACCGCAGACGTCACCGCCGACATCACCGAGGACAGGATGCTGGACATGTCGCCCGATCCCGACCCGCTCGACCCCGTCGACGACCCGGTGGATCCAGTTGATCCGATGGAACCCGCCGTCTGACCGTTCGCGCTCTGCTGCGAACCGTTGGTGCCGTTCTGCTGCAGCTCCGCGGCCGCCTGCTGGGCGGCTTGCTGCGCCGCTTGCTGGGCAGCCACCGCGGCCGGCGACGTCGCCTGCTGTTGGCTCCCACCCCCGGAATTACCACTGCCACCGGAATTTCCGCTACCACCGGAGTTGTTGTTACCACCGGCATTGTTATTGCCGTTGTTATTACTGTTGCCGTTGTTGTTATTATTGTTGTTGTTATTGTTCTCCGGCGGCTTCACCGGCCCCTTCGGCGCCGCGGGCTCCGCGGCCGCAGGGAAGAGCTTCTCGGTCTGCCCGACACCGTCGACGTAGTGGCGCTTGTACCGATCGCGGTTCTCCTGCAGATCGTCGTCACACTTGTCTTCTTTGTCGATCGGCATACACACCTTGGTCGCGTACAACCAGTTCGCGGTGTACTCGAGGTTCTGCTGCATCATCGTGAAGGAGTCGCTCGCGGTCATCGCCGACTTGCCGAACGTGGAGATCGCGGCGAACGCGGCGTCACCGCCCTGGCTCTCCCACCGGTCGCGGGTGATCTCACCGAGCTTCTGCTCGAGGTTGTAGGCGGCGCCGTGCACGGCATGGGCCATCGCCTCCCAGATCGGAGCGTCGTTGGCCACCTCCTGCCAGGACAGCCGCTGACCGAGGTCGTACATGTCCCGCCAGGACATGTTGTCCGCGGCGCGGACGGGTATCCGCACACCGACCGATTCCGCCGTCGCGGTGCCCGCGTGCTTGGGCACGTTCGCGGTCTCGATGTCGTAGTTGTGCTTCTCCATCTTGATTTCCATGCCGGTGCCCTGCCGCACCTTGACATCGACTTCCCAGTGGGCCGGCGTGTAACCACCGGCCTGGGAGACCTCGCCCTTCATATCCTTGGCACCCGGCGAGGAGTTCACATTCTTCAGATCGCCCTTGAGCGCGGCGATGTTGTCGCCGGAGCCCTTGTCGGTGTCGGTGTACGACTCACCCGCGGCCTTGAACATGGAGACCAGATCCTCGAGCGAGTCGATATAGCGCCCGAGCAGGTCCTTGGCCTGGGTGGCCTCGGAGATGAACTTGGTCCGCAGCGGCGGACCCGCGTCGACTTGGCTGCCGCCCAGCTTGGACTCGTCGTAGTTGTTGAGGTCGTGGTCGCGGAACAGGTTCTGGCAACCCTTGAACACCTCGATCGCCGTACTGCACGCCTTGGCCGCCTCGAGCGCAGCTCCCGTCTCGACCTTGACTTTTGCCTTGCTGGCCAGTCCTGACCAGGGAGAATCGCCCACGCTAACCGCTCCTCGAAGCACCCCACCGCCGACCCTCGCAGCCGACTCGATCGCATCGCATTCTAGTGAGCAATGCGAAATATGCACAGCACCAAGGAAACACCGGCATCGATGCCGGATGAACAGCCGGTTCCGGCGAACGATCCGGCAGCCGACACCGATCTGTGACAGACTCGATCAAAGCGCTAGCGGCCGCCGGACGGCCATGAACGAACGAACGATGGGTGCCCAGCTTGACGTCGCGATGGAACTGCTCATGACCGATCTGAGCGGCCTCGAACGGCGCGTGGCAGCCAATCGCGCCAACACCCGCAGCCAGCACGCCGACGACTACCTGCGCTTGGCCGGATCGCTGACCGAATTCGCCCAGGGTCTGCTCACGACCAGGGACGATCCGTCGGGGCGCGACCGCACGGCGGAGGCGCTGGAACCCGCGCAGGAAGCGGTGGCGATCCGGCTGCACTGGCTGGTCGGCGGGTACGTCTCCTACGAGTACGCGGGTGCGTTGCAGGACGCGTTGCGGTTGTTCGAGCAGGCGACGCGGCTGGTCGGGCACCGGCAGCTCGCGACCAACACCATTCGCAGCGCCTGTTCGGCGTATCGGCAGGTCGCGCAGGACTATCCGGATGTTTCGGCCATGTGCGCCGACGGGTTGTCCAAGTGCGGCGTGTGGTTGATGCGGCTCGATCACGACGCTGCGGTGGCGGCCAGTGAGTCGGCGGTCCGGATTCGGGCGGCGATGTACGCGCGCGCTTCCGAACAACCGGGCAAGTACCTGGCGAGTCTGAGCACTCTGCTGCGCACCCTGATGGTGGGGCGCTCACGTAAACAGGCCATCGCGACCTACCGCACCCTGTATTCCGAGGTGACCACCACCGCGAGCACGGCGAAACTGCGCGAAACCCGGGTCGAGGAGCTCGACCTCACGGTCAAGACCACGCAGGCGCTGGTGAAGCTGGGCGCACCGACCCTCGAACGCGCGGGACGGCTCACGCAGCAGCAGATCCTGTACCAGTCGGGTGGCGACCTGGCCACGATCGACGAGATCAATTGGCGGCTGGCCCTGGTGGGTCTCAAACCCCTTGCGGCAGGGGCGATGCCGGAGCCGCCGTCGCGACCGGTCGAGATCTCCGCGACCTACGGCGCGATCGCCGTCCGGTGCTCGGCGCCGGACGCGCTGGAGCAGGTACGCGCCGCGATCGTCGCCGCGTACGCCCAGGACGGCGCGAATCCGGTCGACGCGGGCCGCTTCGCCGGGGTGCACGACAAGCACTGGGGTGTCAAAGAACCCAAGACCAACCTCGAGACCGAGCTCGGCGCCGATGTGGTGCTCGTCGAAAAGTCTTCGGGCAGCTGGATTTCGGTGAAGAGTCTCAACTGGGAGATCGGCGCCCTCGGCAAACACCCACTCGCCGTGGCCCTCTCGATGAAATGGCCGGTCCTCACCGTCGCCACGATCGAGAAGATCTCCTACGAACTGTGCCTCTACGACAACGGCGTCGCCACCCAGTACGCCGCCCTCGGCAGGCCGGCGGGCCAGGCACCCCTCGATACCCCGCTGGCGCCCCTGGATTTCGCGACCCTGGCCGACTACGGCGCCGACTACGCCTCCGAAACCCAGGTCAGAGCCGCCTTCGGCAATGCCGAGATGTTCGCCAAGGTCACCGAGCTCCCCGGCGCGGGCATCCGCCAGTCCGCGGAGAAGGCCCCACTCACCGACTACGGCCCGAATATCCTCTTCTTCGGCAAGGATTGAATCGTCACCGCGAAAAGCCGCGGTGCCCAGCAGACCCGTGGTGATCGCACCGACAGATGAGTCGCCCCCGAACGCCGCACAGCGCGGTCACCCGGCATGATCGGAGCTGTGCGAGTACTGCTGCAACGTGTGACCAGCGCCCAGGTGAGCGTCGACGATCAGGTCGTCGGCCGCATCGACCCGGCGGCGACGGGAGTCCCCCACGGCCTCCTCGCTCTCGTCGGCGCTACCCACACCGACACCGCGGCCAACGCGAAAGCTCTGGCCGACAAGGCCTATCGCCTGCGCATCCTCGACGGTGAACGCTCCGCCGCCGACCTGGACGCCCCCATCCTGGTGGTCAGCCAGTTCACCCTCTACGCCAACACCGCCAAGGGCCGGCGCCCGTCCTGGAACGCCGCCGCCCCCGGTTCCCTCGCCGAACCCCTCGTCGACACCTTCGCCGAGGCACTCCGCGAACTGGGCGCCACCGTCGCCACCGGAAAATTCGGCGCCCACATGCAGATCGAACTCACCAACGACGGCCCGGTCACCGTCCTGCTCGAAGGCTGACTACTTGTCGCCCGGCCGGTACGGGATGCCGTCGGCGGCGGGCGCGACCGCCTTTCCGATGAATCCGGCGACCACGACCAAGGTGACGACGTAGGGCAGCATGCCGAGGAATTCGGTGGGGATCGGGTTGCCCGGCATGGTGTTGAGGAAGCGTTGCAGGGCGCTGGAGAAACCGAACAGCAGGGCGGCCAGCAGCGCGCCGACCGGCTTCCAGCGGCCGACGATCATCACCGCCAGGGCCACGAAGCCGAGCGCCGCGGTCATGTTCTTGCTGAAGGCCACATTGTTGGCGATGGTGAAGAAGGCGCCGCCGAAACCCGACAGGGCACCGGCACAGGTGACGTTCCAGAAGCGCAGGCGGTTCACGTCGATGCCCGCGGCGTCGGCCGCGGCCGGATGTTCGCCGACGGCGCGGGTGCGCAGGCCCCAGCGGGTCTGGAACAGCAGATACGACAGCCCGAACACGCAGGCCAGCGCCACATAGACGAACAGGTTCTGGTCGAACAGCACCGGCCCGAGCACCGGGATGCCGGTCAGGAAGCCGAGGCCGATGTCGTGGAGGAACCCGCCGATACGCGGCACCGTGCTCGGCTGATTGAGCGAATGGTCCATGCGCATGAGCCGTTCGAACAGGAAGCCGGTGAGCCCCAGCGCGAGCAGATTGAGGATGACACCGGTGACCAGTTGGTTCACCTCGAAGCGGGTCGCGAGCCAGGCCAGCAGCAGCGTCGACAGCATGCCGCTGATCACCGCGGCCACAATTCCGGCGTAGGGGCTGCCGGTGATCGAGGAGAACAGCACCGCGGTGAACGCGCCCGCCAGGAACTGGCCCTCGATGCCGAGGTTGATCACGCCCGACCGTTCACAGACCACGCCGGACAGCGCACCGAAGATGAACGGCAGCGCCAGGAACAGCGTCGACGCCAGCACGAACTCCACCGGGAAGCCGACGCCCGGCGTCACCACCCACGACAGCGCCGCGATCACCAGGGCCGCCACCGCGATGCCGACGATCGCCCCGTGCGCGCGCCGCGAGAGCGGCCGCGCCGCCAGCACCCCACCGAGCACCGCCGTCACCACGCCAAGGATCAGCACGATCGTGAGAGTGTTGACAGTCCAGCCACTTTCGACGGTCTGATCCAGCCGGAAAGTGGTCGTCCGCCCACCGTCGACGAACAGCAGCCCGAGCACGCCGAGACCGATGCCGAGCACGATGAGCACCACCCCGGCCACACCGTGCCTGGCTGATTCGGCCGTGACGACCGGTGACGCGGTGGTGGTACTCACCAGCCCCTCGCTTCCAGAGTGTTGAGACCACCGCGCGGTGTGCGCAGGTGCAGCAGGGTTTTCACCAGCGCGGGCGCGGCGACGAACAGCACGATCACCGCCTGCAACAGCGTGGACATCTCGACCGGAATGGCGGGCTGCATGTGCAACGTGCCCGATTTCAGCGCACCGAACAGCAGTGCGGCGGCGACGATACCGCCGGGATGCGCCCGCCCGAGCAGCGCGACGGTGATCCCGTCGAACCCGAATTCGGCGACCGTGCCCGGATTCACCGTGTACGGGTTGAGCCCCAACACCAGTGCGGCGCCACCCAACCCGGCCAGCCCGCCCGACACCGCCATCGTGGTCACGAACGTGCGCCCGATATCGATACCCGCCGTTTCCGCCGTGTGCGTATTGGCACCGACCGCGCGGATCCGGTACCCGAAGGTGGATTTGCGCAGCAGCCACCAGATTCCGGCCGCGAGCGCCAGCCCGAGTAACAGCCCCGCGCTGACCCGCAGGCCCGAGCCCGCCCAGCCGAGCAGCCGGGGCAGTCGGCCGGAGAAGTCCACCTGCTTGGACACCAGTTCCTGCGAGGTCGTCGAGTCGATGAACGTGGTGCTCAACGCCCAGAGCAGAAAATAAGTGGCGATATTGTTCAGCATGATCGACGAGATCACCTCGTGCGCGCCGGTTTTGGCCTTGAGCACGCCGGGGATGGCGCCGAGCAGACCGCCCGCGAGCGCACCCGCGAGCAGGGCCAGCGGAACATGCAGCAGGGGCGGCAGGTCGAGCGCGAACCCGACCATCACGCCGCCGAGCAAGCCGAAGATGAACTGCCCGTGCCCGCCGATATTGAACAGTCCGGCCCGGAAGGCCAGGCCGACGGCGAGTCCGGTGAAGATCAGCGGGGTCGCGTAGGTGAGCGTCTCCGAGATCGGGCGCAGCACCTGGGCCAGGGTGGCGTCACCGTCGACATACTGCTGCACGCGCCCGAAGTCGATGATCGCGCCCTCGAACATGTCGCGATAGCCCGCGCTCACCGCCTGCCACGAGAAACTCAGCGCATCGGCGGGCCGGTTGAAGAAGTAGCCCCAGGCACCCCGCACCGCCGCGTCGGAGACGATGATCAGCAGGGCCCCGATCGCGAAGGCCAGCAACAACGAATAGATCGTCACCATCACGCTGTTGGCTTCGGTCAGGTACCCGATGAATGTGCGGCCGACGCCGCGCCTGTCCGGTTCACGCTCACCGGGTGGGTCGATGTCCGGCTCGATGGTCGTACTCGGCATGGGTGTCCTCAGCTCGCGGGTGCTGGATCGGCGGGACGGTGGCCTGCCATCAGCTGACCGATGATCTCGCGCGGTGTGTCCGGGGCCAGGACGCCGACGATCTGCCCGTTGTGGATCACCGCGATGCGGTCGGACAGGGCCAGGATCTCGTCCAGCTCCGCGGAGATGAGCAGGACGGCGGTTCCCGTGTCGCGTTCGGCGACCAGACGGCGATGGATGAACTCGATCGCGCCGACATCCACTCCTCGCGTCGGTTGCGCGGCGACCAGAACCGAACGCGGCCTGGAGAATTCGCGCGCGATCACCACCTTCTGCTGATTGCCGCCCGACAGCGCCGACACCAGCTCCCCCGGCCCCCTGGTGCGGATGTCGAAATCGGCGATGGCCTTGTCGGCCAGCTTTCGTACCGCCGCCGCGTCGACCACGCCGCGATTCGACAGGGGTTTGTCGCGGTACTGGTTGAGGACGAGGTTCTCGGCGACGGTGAAATCGGCGGCCAGCCCGTCGCGGCCGCGATCCTCCGGGATGTAGCCGAGCCCGGCCACGATCCGCCGGTACGGGTTCCACCCGGTGACCGGGATACCGCCCATCTCGATCGAGCCGCTCTCGGGCGTGACGGTCCCGAGCACCGCCCTGGCCAGTTCGGTCTGCCCGTTGCCCTCGACCCCGGCCAACCCGACGATCTCACCGGCCCGCACAGCCAGACTCAGTCCGTCGAGCATCGGCGTCCCGCGCTCGCCCAGCACGGTCAGATCCTTGATGTCCAGGGCGATCTCGCCCGGCTGCGCCTGCGGTCGATCCACGGTCAGCACGACCGACCGCCCGACCATCGCCGCCGCCAACTCAGCCTCGCTGTCCTGCGGCGACGCCTCGGCCACGACCCGCCCACGCCGCAGAACGGTGATCGTGTCCGCGATCGCCTTCACCTCTTTGAGCTTGTGGCTGATGAAGATCACCGACATCCCCGAGGCCGTGAGATTGCGGATGATCCCGAGCAACTCGGCCACTTCGGGCGGGGTGAGCACCGCGGTCGGCTCGTCCAGGATCAGCAGATCGGTCCTGCCGGACAGCGCCTTCACGATCTCGACCCGCTGCTGCACACCGACCGGCAGGTCCTCGCAGACAGCGTCGGGATCCAGCGCCAGACCGTACCGCTCGGACACCTCGCGCACCGCCCGCCGCGCGGTCGCCCGATCGAGGCCGCCCCGCTTGACGTGTTCGCGACCCAGCTGCACGTTGTCGGCGACACTGAACGGCCCGACGAGCTTGAAATGCTGATGCACCATGCCGATTCCGGCGGCGATGGCGTCGCCCGGCGATCGCAGCCGTACCGGCTCGCCGTCGATCAGGATCTGGCCGCTGGTCGGTTCGAGGATGCCGTACAGCATGTTCATCAGGGTCGACTTGCCCGCGCCGTTCTCGCCGAGGATCGCGTGCACCTGGCCGGGTTCGACCACCAGGTCGACGCTGTCGTCGGCGAGAAACGTTCCGAAGGCCTTGGTCAAGCCCTGTGCTTCGAGTCGCATGCGCCTGTCCTCTACAGCTTCGGGGCGGCCGGGGAATTGATCACGATCTTGCCGTCGACGATGTCGCGCCGAAGAGTGGTGAGCTCCCGCTTCAGCGGCTCTGGCACCTTCGCGTCGAAATCGTGGAACGGCGCGAGCCCGACCCCGGCATTACTCAGGGTGCCCACGTACCGTCCGTCTGTGACGCCGTCGCCGAAGGCATTGTCGATCGCCACCCGTACCGCGGCGGAGATGTCCTTCATCGACGAGGACAACATGATGTCCTGGTACTCCGGAACCGCCTCGTAGCCATCGGAATCCACCCAGATCATGGAAACGTTCGACGAGTCCTGCACGGCGGAGGCCCCGCCCATGCCGACCGGTCCCGCGACCGGGTGGATCACGTCGGCGCCCTGGGCGATGAAGTTCTCGGTGAGCGAGCGGCCCGCGCTCGTATCGTCGAAATTGCCGGTGAACGAACCGTTCTGGTCCTCGACATCCCAGCCGAGCACGGCGATCGCGGTCCCGTGCGCCGCGTTGTACCCGGCCACTCCGGCGGCGAACCCGTCCATGAAGATGGTCACCGCGGGGATCTGCATGCCGCCCCAGGTGGCGACCCGGCCGGTCTTGGACACTCCCGCCGCGAGATAGCCTGCCAGATAAGAGGATTGGGCGGCGTTGAACTCCATCGAGTAGACATTGTCCAGCTCGACGTGCGCGTCGACGATCGCGAAACGCTGATCGGGGTACTCCGCGGCCACCTGTGCCACCGCCTCGGCCATCAGGCCGCCGACGCCGATCACCAGATCGCAGTCGTCGTCGGCCGAGGCTCGCAGGTTGGGTTCGTAGTCGGCGGAACTGTTGGACTGGCGGTAGGAGCCGTAGACGCCGGGGTTGGCGTCGATCGCGGCTTTCACCCCGTTCCAGCCGGATTCGTTGAACGACTTGTCGTCGACGCCGCCCGCGTCGGTCACCATGCAGGTCTCGAAACCCGCGTTCGCGGTGCCGTAGGTGTTGCCCGATCCCGTATAGCGCGCGTCCGGCGGCGGCTCACCGCAGCCGACGAGCAAGGCCGAGGCCGCGCAACCGACGGCGACCAGCGCGATCCGGGATCTCATCACTCAGAGATACAGGATCGCGCAGGCGACCAGACAGATTAGAACGATTACTTCACCGAAAAGCCGTCGGTGAACTACTCAGGGCGCAGCGTGAGAATGCGCGGCCCGTCCTCGGTGACGGCGACGCTGTGCTCCCAATGCGCCGCGCGCGTCCCGTCGGTGGTGACCACGGTCCAGTCGTCGTCGAGCGTCTTGGTCTCGGTGGTACCGAGCGTCAGCATCGGCTCGATCGCCAGCACCGACCCGACCACCAGGCGCGGGCCCTTACCGGGCGCGCCTTCGTTGGGCAGGAACGGATCCATGTGCATCTCGCGCCCGATGGCATGGCCACCGTAACCGTCGACGATGCCGTACTGCCGGCCGTGCGCCTGCTCGGCCGCGCGCGTACCCAGCTCGATGGCGTGCGAGACGTCGGTCAGCCGGTTGCCCGGCAGCATCGCCGCGATGCCGGTCTCCATGGAGAGCCTGGTGGCCTCGCTCAGCAACTCATCGGCCTCGATGATGGCGCCGATGCCGAACGTCCACGCCGAGTCGCCGTGCCAGCCGTCGAGGATGGCGCCGCAGTCGATGGACACGAGATCGCCCTCGACGAGAATGTCACTCGCCGAGGGGATCCCGTGGACCACACGATCGTTGACCGAAGAACAGATCGAGCCGGGGAACCCGTGATAGCCCTTGAACGACGGAACAGCGCCCGCGTCGCGGATCGTCGCCTCGGCGACCTCGTCGAGCTCCAGCGTCGAGACGCCGGGCTTGGCCGCCGCGCGAACGGCGACCAGCGTCGCACCGACGATCGCACCGGCCGCCTGCATGGCGTCCAGCTCGCCCGCCGAACGGAACGGCACGACCTTCTTCTTACGGTTGAAGACCATCCGGCCTCAGTACTCCGATCCGCTGATTACTGACCGAGCGCCTTCAGCGCCCGCGCGTTGACCTCATCGACTTCGCCGATGCCGTCGACGGTCACGACCAGACCGTCGTAGTGCTCGAGCAGCGGCTCGGTTTCCTCACGGTAGACCCGCAGCCGGTTGCGGATGACGTCCTCGGTGTCGTCAGCGCGCCCACGGGCGAGCATGCGCTCGACCACGGTGTCCTCGGCGACCACGAAGCACAGCACCGCGTCGAGCGTGGTGCCGTTGTGCTCGAGGATCTTCTTCAACGCGTCGGCCTGATCGACCGTGCGCGGGTAACCGTCGAGCACGAAACCGTTCGCGGCGTCGGGCTCGCCGACACGCGCCTCGACCATGCGGTTGGTGACGTCGCTGGGGACCAGGTCGCCCGCGTCCATGTACTTCTGCGCCTCGCGACCGAGGGCGGTCTGCTGGCTGATATTCGCGCGGAAGAGGTCTCCGGTGGAGATGTGCGGAACGCCCAGCTTCTCTGACAGCAGGACGGCCTGAGTACCTTTGCCGGCACCCGGCGGACCGAGCAGAACAACTCTCACTTGAGGAACCCTTCGTAATTTCGATTCATCAGCTGGCTCTCGATCTGCTTGACCGTGTCGAGACCCACGCTGACCATGATGAGCACCGCGGTACCGCCGAACGGCAGGTTGGCCGCTCCACCGTTGGCACCCATGTCCAGGAACAGGTTCGGGAGAACGGCGACCAAACCGAGATAGATCGAGCCAGGCAGGGTGATGCGGCTCAGAACGTAGTTGAGGTAGTCGGCGGTCGGCTTACCGGGCCGGTAGCCCGGGATGAAGCCACCGAACTTCTTCATCTCGTCCGCGCGTTCCTCCGGGTTGAAGGTGATCGCGACGTAGAAGTAGGTGAAGAACACGATCAGACCGAAGTAGATCGCGATGTAGACCGGGTTGCCCGGATTCACCAGGTATTTCTGGATGATCTCCTGCCACCAGCTCGGATCCGTCGCCGTATTCGAGTTGGTGAGCTGCGCGATCAGGTTGGGCAGGTAGAGCAGCGAGGACGCGAAGATCACCGGGATGACACCGGCCTGGTTGACCTTCAACGGCAGGTACGTCGATGAACCGCCGTACATCTTGCGACCGACCACGCGCTTGGCGTACTGCACCGGGATCCGGCGCTGACCCTGTTCGACAAAGATCACGGCCACCAGGATCACCAGTACGGCGACACACACCGCACCGAAGATCAGGCCACCGTCGGTGTCGAGGATCCGCTTGCCGTCGAGCGGCAGTCGAGCGGCGATACCGGCGAAGATGAGCAGCGACATGCCGTTGCCGACACCGCGCTCGGTGATCTGCTCGCCGAACCACATGACCAGCGAAGCACCCGCGGTCATCACGAGGACGATGATGATCATGCCGAAGATGCTGGTATCGGCGAGAATCGGCTCGTTACAGCCCTGCAACAGCTGACCGCGCGAGGCCAGCGCGACCAGACCGGTGGCCTGCAGGATCGCCAACGCGACCGACAGGTACCTGGTGTACTGCGTCATCTTGGTCTGGCCGGATTGGCCTTCCTTGCGCAGTTCCTCGAACCGCGGGATGACGACGGTCAGCAGCTGGATGATGATGCTCGCGGTGATGTACGGCATGATGCCGATCGCGAACACCGACAGCTGTAGCAGCGCCCCGCCGGAGAACAGGTTGATGAGCTGGTAGATGCCGGCGGATTCACCGCCGGAGACCACCTTCACGCATTCCTGAACGTTCTGGTAGTCGACACCGGGGGACGGCAGCGCGGCACCCAACCGGTACAGCGCGATCAACCCCAGCGTGAAGAGAATCTTCCGCCGTAAGTCCGGAGTCCGGAAGGCCGATACGAAGGCGGAAAGCACAAATCCTCCTGGCGAACGACATGGTCATGCCATGCGACTGAACCACTGGACAGCATGTGGAATCGTCAGCCGATGACGAGCTTGGCAGACAACACTTGGAACTCTAACAGTGACACCGGACGAGCTCGCGACTCGTCCGGTGTCAGCTGCTGACTACAGTACCGTCAGGCCAGTTCGGTGACAGTGCCACCGGCGGCGGTGATCTTCTCCTTGGCGGAGCCGGTCACCTTGTCGGCGGTCACCTGGATGGCGACACCGATCTCGCCGTCGCCGAGAACCTTGACGAGCTCGTTCTTGCGAACGGCGCCTGCCTCGACGAGTTCTGCCTTACCGATGACGCCGCCCTGAGGGAACAGCTCGGCAATGCGGCCAACGTTGACGACCTGGTACTCGACCCGGAAGCGGTTGGTGAAGCCGCGAAGCTTCGGCAGACGCATGTGCAGCGGCATCTGGCCACCCTCGAACGCCGCGGGGACGTTCTTGCGTGCCTTGGTGCCCTTGGTACCGCGACCGGCGGTCTTACCCTTGGAACCCTCACCGCGACCCACACGGGTCTTCTCGGTCTTGGAGCCAGGGGCGGGACGCAGGTGGTGCAATTTGATGGTCATGTCTAGACCTCCTCAACTGTTACGAGGTGGCGCACGACGTTGATCAGACCGCGGTTCTGAGCGTTGTCCTCACGAACCACCGACTGGCGGATCTTCCGCAGACCAAGCGTCCGCAGGCTGTCGCGCTGGTTCGACTTGGCACCGATCGTGCTCTTGATCTGAGTCACCTTGAGATCAGCCATGTCAGGCTCCCTGTCCTGCACGCGCACGCAGCATGCCCGCCGGAGCGACATCCTCGATCGGCAGACCGCGACGAGCGGCAACCTCTTCGGGACGCTGGAGCATCTTGAGCGCGGCAACCGTCGCGTGAACGACGTTGATCGCATTGTCGCTACCGAGCGACTTGGCCAGAATGTCGTGAATGCCTGCGCATTCGAGCACGGCGCGAGCCGCGCCGCCCGCGATCACACCGGTACCGGGCGAAGCCGGACGCAGCATGACCACACCGGCCGCCGCCTCACCCTGAACGGGGTGAGTGATGGTCGAGCCGATCATCGGGACGCGGAAGAAGCTCTTGCGAGCCTCCTCGACACCCTTCTGGATGGCCGCGGGAACTTCCTTGGCCTTGCCGTAGCCGACGCCGACCAGACCGTTGCCGTCACCGACGATCACGAGGGCGGTGAAGCTGAAGCGACGACCACCCTTCACGACCTTGGAGACACGGTTGATCGCGACGACGCGCTCGAGCTGGTTCTTCTCGGCCGCGTTGTCACGACGGTCGCCGCCACCGCGACGATCGCCACCGCCACGACGGTTGCCCTCGGGGCCTCCGGCGTTGCTGTTGGAGTTGCTGTTGGGTCCGGCGGGTCCGTTGCCGCCGTCACGCCGCTGACGTCCCGGCATCAGACGTTCCTTCCGTTCGAAATAACAGTCATCAGAACTTCAGCCCACCTTCACGAGCGGCATCGGCCAGCGCCGCGATACGGCCGTGGTAGTCGTGACCACCACGGTCGAACACGACCGCCTCGATACCGGCAGCCTTGGCACGCTCGGCGATCAGCTGACCGACCTTCGCGCCCTTGGCGGACTTGTCGCCCTCGAGCGCACGCACGTCGGCCTCGATCGAGGAAGCGGCGGCAATGGTCTTGCCCACCGAGTCGTCGATCAGCTGAGCGTGCAGGTGCCGCGCGGAGCGGTTGACCACCAGGCGCGGACGCTCGGTGGTGCCTTCGACCTTCTTACGAAGACGGAAGTGACGGCGGGTCTTCGACAGGCGACGCTTCGTGGAAGCGTCCTTGCCCAGCGGAATCCGCTTCGCCTTCTGGTTAGCAGTTTGCGCCATGATCACTTACCCGTCTTTCCGACCTTGCGGCGAACGACCTCGCCGGCGTAGCGGATGCCCTTGCCCTTGTACGGGTCGGGCTTACGCAGTCCGTGGATGACAGCGGAGATCTGACCGACCTTCTGCTTGTCGATTCCGGACACCGAGAACTTGGTGGGCGATTCCACCGCGAAGGTGATGCCTGCCGGGGCCTCGATCGGCACCGGGTGGCTGTAACCGAGGGCGAACTCGAGGTTCGAACCCTTGGCCTGAACGCGGTAACCGACGCCGAAGATTTCCATCTTCTTCTCGTAGCCCTTGGTGACACCCTCGACCATGTTGGCGATCAGGGTGCGGGAAAGGCCGTGCAGCGAACGGTTCGCGCGCTCGTCGTTGGGACGAGCAACCTCGAGCTCATTACCTTCACCCTTGGTGACGATGATGGGCTCGGCCACGGTGTGCGAGAGGGTGCCCTTGGGCCCCTTGACCGTGACAACCTGGCCGTCGATGTTGACGTCGACGCCGGCCGGAATCTCGATGGGCTTCTTACCAATACGCGACATTTGTCCTGACCTCCCTTACCAGACGTAGGCGAGGACTTCGCCCCCGACGCCCTGCTTGGCCGCCTGACGGTCGGTGAGCAGACCGGTCGACGTGGAAATGATCGCCACGCCGAGGCCGCCGAGGACCTTGGGCAGGTTGGTGGACTTCGCGTACACACGCAGACCCGGCTTCGAGACGCGACGCAGGCCCTGCAGGCTGCGCTCACGGCTGGGGCCGTACTTCAGATCGACGACGATGGCCTTGCCAACGGTCGCGTCTTCGGTGCGGTAATCGGCGATGTAGCCCTCACGCTTGAGGATCTCGGCGATGTTCACCTTGATCTTCGAGTGGGGCGCCTTCACCTGATCGTGGTACGCCGAGTTGGCGTTGCGCAGACGCGTCAAGAAGTCTGCGATCGGATCAGTCATGGTCATGGTTAGACCTCGACACCTTTCTCGCTGCGGTTCCCATGCAACATCTCCCGCACTCTCACGCGGTCGACCGTGGGCCTACAACAATTCGGCTGGTCCGGTCGGCACTTACCGACCGGATGAGTTCTCTTGCGAGCTCTCGGCGCCTGGCACGGTCCCACCCGCGCCGAAGCGCGCAGCGGACACAGATCTGCCCAGGCAACCGCTCTAGTGTAGGCAACGCCGTGGTCAGGACCAAACTCGGGGGCCGACGGACCGGGGCGATCTCCGTCACGCGGCGGTGTGGCCGGCCCTCCCACCCGTCTTGTAGGTGATCAGGATCGCCACGGCCGAGACACCGGCGGCGACGATCAGCATCATCTCACCACCCACCACCGTGCTCATCAAGCCGCCGAGCAGGGCGCCGACGGCGAACGCCGCGTACTGCATGCCGTAGCCGAGCCAATCGCGCGCACTACCCCCGCTGACATGGCTTTCGATGCCCTGGCTCAGTTTCACGACCGTTCCGGTGGCATAGCTGAGCGGAACGCTGGTCTCGCCGTTCTTGACGAACGCGGTGTTGAGCGCGCCCACCGCGAACGCGACGAACGCGATCGGGATGAACCCCACCTCCTGGCCGCCGGTGCGGTCGAGGGCGAAGTCGACCACCGCGGCCACGGCGAGCGCCACGGTGGTCACCACGGACGCGCCGTAGTGACCGCGCCGCCACAGCCGCCGTCGCAGCAGCGAGGCGACGAACACACCGAGGCCGAACGAGAAAAGCAGCGTGATCGCCCCGGTGGCCAGCAGCTGATCATTGTCGAACCAGCCGAGAACGGCGCGCTCGGTATTACCGGTCATGAATGTCACGAAATATCCGGCGGAATGCGTATAAGCGGCCGCTCCGATAAATCCGGCCAAAATAGAAAGAAACGCGACCATCGGCATCGCGCCGGCCGGAATTCCACGCAGAGACACCCGGTGGGCCACGTCACGTGGCTTGTTTACTGTGGTCGGGGTCACGAACTCACATCCTCTGCATTCACTCGGCAAGGGATCGACATTGACGCCCATCTGCTCGCTGCATTGTCACGCAACGACCCCGACAGTAGCCACGAAATTAATTGCCGACCAGCAGGGAGATCACATTCTCGGGAAAGACACAGAATTATGAGGAGCCGGTAATGCCGCGGTAATCCAGAAATCCGAGGACAATTCTGTGGACGACCACATCCACCGCCGCGCGAAGGAACCCGACGACCTGCGGCGATGCCGTCCGAACTGCATCGCCGATCGAATTGTGTTCGATACCAACCACTTTGCGTTAGTAAGCGCCGCTCACGAATGTGGTAGCTTCGCGTGGTTCGTCGGAACCGCGCAGGAGGCTCGGCCGTTGTCTTCCCACTGTGCACGCCGCCGGGGCTCGGCTTATCTGCTCGCCGTACTGCTCGGGATCGGCGCGCTCGTCACGCCCGCGCGCGCTTCGGCCGATCCCTACGTCGACCAGCTCGCCGAGGGTGCCGCCACCCCGACACTGGCGTGGGAGTCCTGCGCGGACGGGTTCGAATGCGCGCTGGCTCAGGTGCCGATGGACTACAACAGCCCGCAGGCCACGCAGATCGACCTGGCTGTCATCAAGTTGCCCGCGTCCGATCCCGCGCGCCGCATCGGCACGTTGTTCGTCAACTTCGGTGGGCCCGGCCCCTCCGGCGTCGACCGCTTGCGCGAGCGGGCTCGCTGGCCGTGGCTGTTCTCCGACGAACTGCGCGCCCGCTTCGACCTGGTCTCCTGGGATCCGCGCGCGGTCTCGCGCAGCGCGGGCACGCAGTGCTTCCCGAGCGCCGATGAGCAGACCGCGTACCTCGGTTCCTTCCCCGGCACTCCGACCGATCCGGGCGACGAGCCCGCGTTCTTCGCCGCCTCGGCCGATATCGCGACCCGCTGCGCGCAGCACGCGGGGCCGATCCTGCGCCACGCCTCCACCGCCAACACCGCCCGCGACCTGGACCTACTGCGCCGCGCGGTGGGCGATGAGGCGCTGACCTACCACGGCATCTCCTATGGCACCCAGGTCGGCGCGGTTTACGCCAACATGTTCCCCGGCCGGGTCCGTGCGATGGCGTTCGACGGTTCGCTCGACTTCGAGGGCAATGTGAACGGCCACGGCGCCGACGGCGTGAATCTGCCGCTCGACACCCGCCAGGGCGTGGCCGCCGGCATCGCCGAAACCTTCGACACCTTCCTGCGCGACTGCTCCGCCGCGGGTCCACGCTGCGCGTTCGCCGCGGGCGATCCGAAACTCAAGTGGATCGCGCTGGCCGAGCGGGCCCGCCTCGCGCCGATCACGGTCGCGGGCACGCCGTGGACCTTTTCCCAGATCGTGAGCGCCGCGGGCAGTCTCTCCCGCGACACCTACCCCGACCTGGCGATCCTGCTCCAGAACCTCTTCGACGCGGCAACAGTCCTGCCCGCCAGAGTCCCCGACGCCCTCTTCGCGGAGAACCACCCCGCCAATCGCGTCGAGGCCTTCTACACCATCCAATGCTCCGACAGCACCGTCCCCACCGACCCCACCGTCTACAGCCGGGTGGCCGCCGCCGAAGACCTCCAGTCCCGCTACTTCGGCCGGATCGCCGTCTTCAACGCCACCCCCTGCGCCTTCTGGCAGGCTGAGGACCGGGACCGCTACACCGGCCCATGGAACCGCGAAACCGCCGCCCCGATCCTCGTCCTCAACAGCCGATACGATCCCGCCACCCCACTACGGGGAGCCAAAGCCGGTGCGGCCCAACTGAACCGGGCCCAGGTAGTCGTGATCGAAGGCGCGGGGCACAGCTCCATGTACGTCCAGAGCACCTGCGCCGAACACCTCAAACGCGACTACCTGTTCACCGGCCAGCTTCCGCCCGCCGGCGTCAGCTGCGGAATCGACCGCTCCCCGTTCAGCTGAGCAGGCAGAGCAGGTCGTAGAGCGGCGGCTTCTCCACACTCCCCGTGGCGAACAACAACTGCGCGATCGGCGAACAGATCAACTCCGTCTCCGACGACCCCGACCCACCCCCGGACCCGGAACCGGCGCTGGGGGCGGCGGATGCAACAGCGGGCGCCCCGAGGAGCGCGACGGAAAGAACAGCGACTGTGGCGAACTTCTTCATGCGCCAAGAGAACACATCAGCAGCCACCCCGGGAGTGAAATGCTCACATTTCATCCATCCTCGTGACAACACACAAGCCCGTACCCTCGGACTGTCATCGCACCATGACGAAGGCGCATCCCCAGTGCCCGATCTGCCCGCCCAAGTGGCCGGACAGATCGGGACACGGATCGGTCAGCCCGCGTTCTTGAACTGCACAGACCCGTCGGTGCAGACCCCGATCACGGGGGTACCGGGGACGAAACCACCGATCGCGGGTGCGTTCAGAGACGTGGCGACGCCCCAGGCGTAACCGAGCCCGTACACCGAGCAGCTGTGCGGGACCGGGGGCGGGAGCGCATCTTCGATCGTGACTGTCCCTGACCCCACGGGGCCGGGGTGGATGGTGACCGGAGCGGCGGCGGCTACGCCCGATCCAATGGCGATCGCCGCTGCCAGCGAACCGAGCGCGATGGCAATTCGGCCTGTGTGGTTTCTCATCAGATCTCCTGGTTGAGGCCGCCGGAAAGTGGCGGTGTCGGTGTCGGCCACCGGTCGGCGGCACACCACAAAATTACGTTCCGACCTGCAGTTTTCTCGTCCGTGAAGGCACGGAATCCACTCAGTGCCAGCACGGATTGCGTGGGTGGTTGTGCACCCGTTTCCAGCAGAGGATCCTGAGTAGGTCGGTAGTTGGAGGCTGTTCGATGACACCTCGTACGATCGCGCTCATCGGTGGGGTGACGGCATGTGCCGCCGCGCTGAGCGTCGCCGTGGTGCTGTCGGTCGACTGGTCAGAAGCCGCCCTTTACGACCCGGCCCGGATCCTGCTGCTCGGGCCACGTGAGGCATTCTCGGCAGCTCAGCACTCGCCGGTGTTCGGGCGGGTCGAGCTCACCCTGTTTCTGCTGGCCGGGGCGTCGTTCGTCGCATCGGGGTTGTTCACCTGGACAAACCGGCCGCGGGATCTGGCCGGACCGCTGTTCGTGCTCGCCGGCCTGGTGTGGCTGGCCTGCGGTGTTCGCCGGTCGAGCGACCCGGTGCTGTTCACCGCGGGCGCGGTTCTGACGAATATCTATCTGCCGGTGATGATCCCGGTGCTGCTCGGCTTTCCATCGGGACGCCTGCACCGCTCGTGGGAACGCTGGTGCGTGCGGGCATGCTGGGCGCTGGCCGTGTTCGGGGTGTGGGCCGAGTGGATGTTCTTCGATCCGAGACAGGTGCCCGCGCCACACCGGTCGACCTCGGTGAATCTGTTGCTCATCCGGCACGATCCGGTCCTCGCCGATCGGATCCAGCTCACCGTCGGAGCGCTCGCATTCCTTATCGGCGTTGTGCTGATCACGATCGTGATCGTCCGCTGGCGGTCGGGGACCGCGGCCTACCGCTCAGGCTTCGCACCGGTTCTGGTCTTCGCGACGATCGCCGGGCTGATCATCCTGTGGATCTTGTCGACTGCGGTCCTGTCCCCCGGCTCCCTCCACGCCTGGACGCTTGACCTGCGCTATATCCCGATTGTGCTGCTGCCCATGGCCATCGCGTACGGACAGGTGCGGTACCGCATGGCGCGCGCGGCGGTCGGCGACGCGATGGTCGAGATCGGAGCGACCCCGATCAACGCGGGCTTCGTGGAGGCACTGCGCCGGGCACTGCACGACCCCACTCTCGAGCTGTGGAACTTCGACGCCGAACGCAGCGGCTACGTCGACGACCACGGTGCCCTGCGGAAACTCCCGCAGGGCACCGATCACCGGATGGCGACGATCCTCGAGCTGGACGGCGCCGCGGCGGCCGCTCTTGTCTACGACAAACAGTTGCAAGCCGAACCCGAACTGCTGGCCGCCGTGCGCGGTGCGACCGAGCTCGCCCTCGGCCACGAACGCCTGCGCAACGATCTGGCCGCCCAGCTCGCCGAGGTCCGCCGCTCGCGCGAACGCATCGTGGCGGCGGGCGATGCCGAGCGCCGGCGAGTCGAACGCGATCTGCACGACGGCGCGCAACAACGCCTTGTCGCGGCGGCGCTGCTGCTGCGCAGAGCACAGCGAGCCGGCGACACCTCGAACCGGGACGACCTGGTCACGCAAGGCGCCACCGAACTGGATACCGCGCTCGCCGAGCTCCGCGAACTGGCCAGGGGCGTCTTCCCGCCGATTCTCGCGGAGCGCGGTCTGACGGCCGCCTTGACCGCACTCGCCGAACGCGCCCCGATCGCCGCCCGAATTCACGGCGACCTGGTACCAAGGCCGGCGCCCGGGGTAGAACTGGCGGCGTATTTCATCGCCGCGGAAGCGCTCACCAACGCGGCCAAGCATTCCGGCGGCACCCATGTCGACATCGAGATGGGTGTTGTCGACGAGTCCGTTCAGCTGACTATCGGCGACGACGGGCGTGGTGGAGCCGATATCCGGCCAGGCGGCGGGCTCAGCGGATTGTGCGATCGAGCCGCGGCGCTCGGCGGTCAGCTGCGGATCGCCAGCGCGCCCGGCACCGGCACGGTCCTCACCGCGATGCTGCCGCTTCGCGCGAAGGACACGACATGAACACGCGTGCCACGGGGGTGTGTCGTGAGCGGTTCTGACCTCGAACCCGGAACGGTCTTCGCCGGCTACACGATCGAGCGAACGCTCGGCGCAGGCGGCATGGGCACCGTCTACGCGGCCCGGCACCCGACGCTGCCACGTACCGTGGCACTCAAGGTGCTTCATCCCTTCCTGACCGGAGATGAGTACGTCCGCACCCGGTTCGAATTCGAAGCCGATCACGGCGCTCGGCTCGACCACCCTGCCATCGTCGCGGTCTACGACCGTGGCCGCGAGGGCGATCGCCTGTGGATCGCGATGCAGCTGGTGCCGGGAACCGATGCGGCCCACCTGCTGCGCGAAGGAGCGGTGGCGCCGGAACGCGCCGTACACATTGTCGAACAGGTCTCGGCCGGTCTCGACTACGCGCATCGGGTGGGTGTGTACCACCGCGATGTCAACCCGGCGAATATCCTGCTGGCCGAGTCCACCCAGCCCGGCGAGGCCGAACGAGTAGTGCTGACCGATTTCGGCATCGCGAAAGCACTCGATGACAACGTCCACCTCACCGCCGCCGGAATGATGGTCGCCACGCTGCGTTACGCGGCACCCGAACAGCTCGAAGGACGAACCCTCGACCATCGAGCCGACCAATATTCACTGGGCTGCACCCTGTTCCACCTGCTCACCGGCTGTCCGCCCTATCCGGGGCCGAGCCCGGCGGCCATCATGAACGGCCATCTGAACGCGCCGGTGCCGCTACCGAGCGCCCAGCTGCCTTCGCTGCCGAGGGCCTTCGACGCGGTGATCGCGCGGGCGATGGCCAAGGATCCAGCCGACCGGTATCCGAACTGTGGGGAATTCGCCGCCGCGGCGCGCGCGGTGCTCACCGCGGCGGTCGACGCCACCGCGGAACTTCCGACGGTCCCCGAAAACATCCCCGAGCGCGACCGATCCCCCCTGCGCGTTGTGCTCGCCGACGACTCGGCGCTGCTCCGACAGGGAATCGCCCGACTGCTGGAGGACGAGGGCATGGAAGTGACCGGACAGGCGGGCGATGCCGAGGCACTGTTGAGCCTTGTCCACACGCACCGCCCCGACGTCGCTGTGGTCGACATCCGGATGCCACCGACCTGCACCACCGAGGGCATCGATGCCGCCGTAGTCATCCGTCGCGACTTTCCCGAGACGGCGGTGCTGCTGCTGTCGCAGTACATCGAAACCGAGAGCGTTCTCGACCTGCTCTCGGGCGGCGCGCGCAGCCTCGGCTATCTGCTCAAAGACCGGGTTTCCGATATCGACGAGTTCGTGACGGCCCTCCAGCGGGTCGCCGCGGGCGGCTCGGCGATCGATCCCGACCTGGTCGGCCGCTTGGTCTCGCGACCGCACCACGGCGCCCTCCCACTCGACGCGCTCTCCACCCGCGAACGAGAAGTCCTGCGGCTCATGGCCGAAGGCCGCTCCAACCGCGCGATCGGCGCCACCCTGTTCCTCGGCGAACGCACCATCGAAACCCACGTCCGCAGCATCTTCGTCAAACTCGGCCTACAGCCGGAACCCGACGACCACCGCCGCGTCCTAGCGGTACTGACCCACCTCCGGGTCTGCAACTGAACGCACGAAGGCACGGACTCCCGTCGGGAGTCCGTGCCTTCGTCGATATTTCGCCTAGGCGGCGGGTGCGCTCACGAGGAGCGCAAGCTCACCAGGAGCTCTTGTGCACGCCCGGAAGCTCACCGCGGTGCGCCATTTCGCGGACGCAGATACGGCACAGGCCGAACTTGCGGTAGACCGCGTGCGGGCGACCGCAACGCTGGCAGCGGGTGTACGCGCGGACGGCGAACTTAGGCTTGGCCTCCGCCTTGATGCGCAGTGCTTTCTTAGCCATGTGCTCAGTTCTCCTTGAACGGGAAGCCGAGGTGCTTCAGCAGCGCGCGGCCTTCTTCGTTGTTGGTCGCGGTGGTGACCACGGTGATGTCCATACCGCGCGGGCGGTCGATGGAATCCACGTCGATCTCGTGGAACATCGACTGCTCGCTGAGGCCGAACGTGTAGTTGCCGTTGCCGTCGAACTGCTTCGGCGACAGGCCGCGGAAGTCGCGGATACGGGGCAGCGCGATGGACACGAGACGGTCCAGGAACTCCCACATACGGTCGCCACGAAGGGTGACCTTCGCGCCGATCGGCATGCCCTCACGCAGCTTGAACTGCGCGATCGACTTGGTGGCCTTACGGATTTCGGGCTTCTGGCCGGTGATCAGCTCGAGGTCCTTGACGGCACCGTTGATCAGCTTCGCGTCACGGGCGGCGTCGCCGACACCCATGTTCACGACGACCTTGACGACGCCGGGGATCTGCATCACGTTGGCGTATTCGAACTCGCCGTTGAGCGCGTCCTTGATCTCGGCGCGGTAGCGCGCCTTCAGCCGGGGCTGAGTCTGCTCAGAGGTGGTCATGTCAGATGTCCTTCCCGTTTTTACGGGAGATCCGGACGCGCTTGCCGGACTCTTCGTCGGTGCGGTAGCCGACGCGAGTCGGGTTACCGTCGGAGTCGACGACCATCACGTTGGAAACCTGGATGGGGGCTTCCTGGGTGACGATGCCACCCGAGGACGCGCCACGCTGGTTCGCGGAATCCGCGACGTGCTTCTTGATGCGGTTCACGCCTTCGACGAGAACCTTGCCGGTCGCCGGGAAGGCCTGAATGACCTTGCCCTTGGCGCCCTTGTCCTTGCCCGAAATGACGAGCACGGTGTCACCCTTGTGCACCTTCATAGTCAGAGCACCTCCGGGGCCAGCGAAACGATCTTCATGAAGCGCTTGTCACGCAGCTCGCGGCCGACAGGGCCGAAGATGCGGGTGCCACGAGGATCGTTGTCCGGCTTGATCAGCACGGCAGCGTTCTCGTCGAACTTGATGTAGGAACCGTCCGGACGACGACGCTCCTTGGTCGTGCGAACGACGACAGCCTTGACGACGTCGCCCTTCTTCACGTTGGCGCCGGGGATGGCGTCCTTCACGGTGGCGACGATGATGTCGCCGATACCGGCATAGCGACGCGACGAGCCACCGAGCACGCGGATGCAAAGGATTTCCTTCGCTCCGGTGTTGTCGGCGACGCGCAGTCGCGACTCCTGCTGAATCACTTCAGCACCTCCTGGACCTGGATGTATACGTACGCCGGATTGCCGACCCGACGCACATGGTCAGTCACCCTCCGGACGCGCGCCTGCCAGCGGAAATACCTTCCACTGGGGGTTCACTGCCGGATTGCGAGGGCATAGCTCCCGCAGGCAACCGTTCTAGTGTAGGTGAACCCCCAGCACGAACCGAATCGGGGTGCGTCGACCAATCTGAAGTAGATATGTTTCAAACTTGCTTCGTCGCGCACGGCCCGTTGCTAACGTCCCGCCATGAACATCACCCTGCCGATGAGGCGCCGGCTCGCGACCACGGCCGCCGCGTTCGCCGCCGTCGTCACCATGGTGGCACCGCACGCGAGCGCGGGCCCCGTCATCGACATGCTCACCGACACGCTCACCGTCGGCTGCACCTCCAAGATCGACGTCGTCGGCCTCGACAACTATGTCGGCGCACAGGTCGACTTCCTCGCCAACGGCAAGTTCTTCGCCAGCGACACCGTCGACCTCGAGGTGAACGTCGCGGGCGTCACCGTCGCCAAGGCCACGGCGTTCTACCACGTCGAAACCGAGGTCGAGGTGCAGCTGTCACTGCTGCTGCACGCCACCGGAACACCGCTGGTGACCAAGCGCGTGCCGACGGTCATGCGAATCGTGAACGCGGGCAGCGGACTCGCCTGCGACCTGGCGACAGGCAGCTCGAGCCTGTCTTCCTAGCCACCACTCCACCGAGACGGCGTCGCGCCGGTAGCCTGTGCGAGCTAGCTGGATCGCAACAAGCAGGGTGCGGCTGCCGCATCGGGGAAGGAAGTCCTGTGACATCGTCCGGTCGTCCGTCGGTGGTCGACCGCCGCGCATTCCTGATCGCCATGGGCTTGGTGCCCGTGGCCGCCGCGCTGGCGTCGTGCTCGCCCGAACCCACCGAAATCCAGCTCACGGGCGTCGACCTGGGCGGCGGCGACCCCACCATCCGCCCGCAGGACGATCTGTACCGCCACGTCAACGGCACCTGGCTGCGCGATTACCAGCTCCCGCCCGACAAGGCCTCGGTCGGCGCGATCACCGACGCCAACGACCGGACCCTGGATCAGCTGCGCGCGATCATCGAGGGCATCAGGGATCCGAAGCACGGCTCGGAGGCGCAGCAGATCAAGGATCTCTACGACGCGCGCCTGGACCTCGACGAGATCGAGCGACTCGGCATCACGCCGCTCAACAGCCTGTTCGCCGCGATCGACAAGGCCGCGGGCAAGCCGGAGCTGGCGAAGGTGATGGCCGAGGCGCCCATCGCCGGGCTGATCGGGATGGGCATCGGGATCGACCGCAAGAACTCCAAGGCCTATATTCCCAGCGTCGGCCAATCCGGGCTCACCCTGGGCGAGCAGTACTACCGCAAGCCCGAGTTCGCCGCCCAGCTCGCGGGCTATCAGATCTACCTCGAGCAACTGGCCGCGGGCCTCGGCCTGTCCGACCCGGCCGGGGTGGCGCAGCGGACGGTCGATCTGGAGAAGCGCATCGCCGCCGGGCATTGGGACAGCGTGCGCCTGCGCAACACCGATGCCACCTACAACCTGATGAGCTGGCAGGAACTGACCGCGCTCGGCCCACAGTTCGATTGGGATCCGTGGCTGGCGGGCATGACCGACCGGCCCAAGTCGCTGTTCGACAAGATGGTGGTCGGCCAGCCGTCCTTCGTCACCGCGGCCGCTCAGCTGTGGGGCGAGGTCGATATCGCCCAGTGGCGCGACTACCTCAAGCTGCATGTCGCCAACAGCTACGCGCGCTTCCTGCCCAAGGCCATCGCCGACGCGCGGTTCGAGTTCGTCGGCCGGGTGCTCAGCGGTATCGAGGAGAAGCCGGAGATGTGGCGCTCCGCGGTGGGCGTGGTCGACGACAATCTCGGCGAACCGCTGGGAAAGCTGTACGTGGACAAGCACTTCCCGCCCGCGGCCAAGGAACGCGCGTTGGAGATGGTCGCCGACCTCACGGCCGCTTATCGCGACAACTTCACCAATTCGACCTGGATGACCCAGCCGACCCGTGACGCCTCGATCGCCAAGCTGGACAAGATCGTCGCCCAGATCGGCTACCCCGACAAGTGGGTCGACTACTCGTCGGTGCCGGTCACCCGCGGCAAGCTGATCGAATCCCTGTTGGCCATCAACACTTTCGAGTCCAAGCGCGCATTCGCCCGCCTCGGCACCGAGGTGGACAAGATGGAGTGGAGCATGTCGCCGCAGACGGTGAATGCCTACTACAGCCCGACCACCAACCAGATCGTCTTCCCGGCCGCCTACCTACAGCCCCCGTTCTTCGACAAGGACGCCCAGGCCGCGGTCAACTACGGCGCGGTGGGTTCCACGATCGGCCACGAGATCGGGCACGGCTTCGACGACCAGGGCTCCAAGTACGACGGCGACGGCAACCGTCGCGACTGGTGGACGCCCGAGGATCTCGCGGCGTTCGACGCCAAGACCCAGCAGATCATCGCCCAGTACGACGTGCTCGTTCCCGAGGGCGCGCCCGAGGGGCAGCACGTGAACGGCGCGCTGACCGTCGGCGAGAACCTGGCCGACCTGCGCGGCCTGCAGATCGCATTGGCCGCCTATCAGAAGGTGGCCCAGCGCTCCGGCGAGCAGCCCGATTTCCGGACGATGTTCCTGTCGTGGGCGCGGCAGTGGCGCGACAAGCAGACCGAGGAAGCGACGCTGCAGGGGCTGCAGGACACCCACTCCCCCAACGAGTTCCGCTGCAACCAGGTGGTTCGCAACATCGGCGAGTTCTACACCACCTTCGAGGTGAAGGACGGCGACAAGCTGTTCATGCCGCAGGACCAGCGCGTCACGCTATAAGGGCACAGCTTCCCGCCGAAAAGCGACGTAGGTTAGCCTAGGCTGACTTACGCTGGAACTTGCTCTACGGAGGGTGTACCCATGACGACTGTTCGGACTTCGCGCGGCTGGCGGCGCGCGGCGGTGGCCGCGCTCGCCGGTGCCCTCGCCTTCGGTGTCGTGGCCTGCGGTTCCAGCGAGGACGAGGCCGCCTCGGGCGAAGCGGTGACCATCACCCACGCCCGTGGCGAGACCACCGTCCCCGGCACCCCGAAGAAGATCGTCGCCCTCGGTAACCAGTGGCTCGACAGCTCCCTCGCCCTCGGCGTGGTCCCCGTCGGCTACATCGACAACGTCTCCGCGGTGTCCAAGAGCACCCCGCCGTGGACGCCGGAGTCCTTGAAGGCGGCCACAGCCCTCAACACCACCGGCAATATCGCCGAGCAGGTCGCGGCGCTCGAGCCGGACCTGATCCTGGCCGACCCGTTCATCGCCGATCAGAAGACCTACGACGACCTGTCCAAGGTTGCCCCGACCCTGCCCGCGCTGACCAAGGACGCTGTCACCCCGTGGCAGGACCAGGTCACCGCGCTGGGCAAGGTGCTGCACAAGGAGTCCGACGCGAGCGCGGTGATCAAGAAGGTCGACGACAAGGTCGCCGCCATCGCCACCGCCAACCCCGGCCTGAAGGGCAAGACCTTCGCCAGCACCTGGCTCGCCAGCCCCGCACAGCTGATGGTGCTCACCGACCCCAACGACGGTTCGGCCAAGGTGTTCACCGCACTCGGCATGGGCATTCCGGCCAACCTCACCGCGCTGCCCGCCAACCAGGGCCGCCTGGCGCTGTCGCCGGAGAAGGTCGACGAGCTCACCGCCGACCTGCTGCTGGCCGGCTACTCCCCCGGCCTCGACGAGAAGTACCGGCAGCTGCCCGGTTACGCCGATCTGCCGTCGGTGCGCAAGGGTTCGGTCGTGTTCCTGACCACGCAGGAGATCAGCGCGATCAACCAGCCCAGCGCACTGTCGGTGCCGTACATGCTGGACAAGCTCGAGCCCGCGTTCGCCGCCGCCGCGAAATAGGCTCTGCCCCAGACCGGTTCTACCCCCGAGGATTTCACCGTGCTCGCCTCCGCTTACCCCGCCCAGACCCGATTCGCCCTGCGCGCGGGCGTCACCTGCCTGACGACTCCCGTCGGCGCGGTGCTGCTCAATCCGCCGCGCAACGAGAAGCTGACCGGTCTGGGCGCGGGGGCGCTGCAAGCGCTGAAAACCCTGAACCAGGGCCCGGCGACCGCGGCGGAAATGGCGACCGCGGCAGCCGGTGACGACATCACCGCACTGATGCGCAAGCTCACCGACGGCGGCTGGCTGTCGGTGACAGTCCGCGACGGCGGCCGTGACCTCTACAGCATCCGCCCCTTCGCCGACCCCGCCCCGCGCCCCACGGTGGCCCTGCCCACCTGGTCGGCGACCCTGTCGAAATTCGCTGTCCTGCACCGCGACAACCAGGGCTTCGTCCTCGAACACCCGCAGGCGTGGTGCGACCTGCGCATCCACGACCCGCGCCTGCTCGCCCTGCTCGACGGCCCCCTCGCCGCCGATTCGCCGGTGCCCGCCACCGTGAAGACCCAGTTCATGGCCGACCTGCAGTGGTGCGGCTTCCTGGTCGACGGCGACGAGGAGGAGCGCGAGTTCACCACTCGCTCCTGGAACACCCCCGACCTGTGGTTCCACCGCCGCAGCACCCTCGGCGCCCGCACGGTGACCTGGGACGATTTCGGCCCCACCCGCTGGGCCGACGGCCAGTTCCCCGAATTGCCCTTGCGCCGCGCGTCGTTCGACGGCGAGCCGGTCGCCTTGGCGACGCCGGATCTGGTGTCGCTGCGTGTGTCCGATCCGAGTCTGGCCGCCACCATCGAAGACCGGGTCTCCACCCGCGCCTTCGACGACGCCGCCCCCATCACCTCGATCCAGCTGGGCGAATTGCTGTTCCGCACCGCCCGCACCCGCGAGGACGGCTCCCGCCCCTACCCCTCCGGCGGCGGCGCCTACGAACTCGAGATCTACCCCGTGGTGCGCAATGTCGCGGGCCTGGAAAACGGCATGTACCACTACGATTCGGCCGACCACGCTCTGCGCCCGGTCGCACCCGCCGACGCCCCCGCCGTCCAGAAGCTCCTCAAATCCACCTCGGCGACCCTGGCCGGCGGCGCGCAACCCCAAGTCCTGCTGCTGGTTTCGGCCCGCGCGGGCCGCGTCATGTGGAGCTACGAACAGGTCGCCTACGCCAACATCCTCAAACACGTCGGCGTCCTCATGCAGACCGTCTACCTGGCCGCCACCGCCATGCACCTCGGCGTCGTCGCCCAGGGCTTCAGCGACACCTCCGCCTTCGCCGCGGCCACCGGCCTCGACGAACTCGAAGAGTGCAACGTCGGCAGCATCATCGTGGGCTCACCGGCCCGCTAGCGGTAGAGATCTACGTCACACCATGCAACCCTCGACGGGTCTCGCGCGTCCAACCATATGACGTGCATTCCGACAGATCGAGGGTCTCATGAACGAGGACTGGTCGGCGCCGACACAGGCGTCGAACAACGCTTTACGTGCGCAGATCGATTCGATGCTCGATACCTTCACTGCTGAGAAGTCGGCTCTACTCGATGCCCGGTCCCAGGCCACCCAGCTCGTGACCGCATGGTCGGCGGACGGGTTGGTCCGCGTCTCGGGGACCATCGCGGGGATCTCGGAGGTCCACCTCGAGCCGGATGCCTTCAAAAGGTCGACCCCGGAGTCCCTCGGCCGATCGGTCACCGAGGCGATCGCCGAGGTGGCCGCCCAGGCGGCCCAGACCCAGCAGCAAGCCCTCGCCCCCTTGTCCGACCTGAGCGCGGATATGCCGGACCTTCCCGACCTGATCCCGGGCGCCCCCAGCATGAAAGACCTCATCGCCCAGCTGACCCCGCCACCGCCACCGGACCCCGAACCGGTCACGGACTCACCACACAGTCTCGTCGATGACACCGACGACGAAGAAGGCGAATACTTCCGCAATCGCGGATACCTCCGATGAGCTCGCTGAAAGCCGACCCGCAAGCGCTGCGCGGCACTCAACCGTCGTTCACCTCGGTCGCCGACACGATCACCACCGGCGCCCAGAAGCTGGCGGCGGTGATCGCGGCCGAGGGTGAGTGCTGGGGCAGCGACGAGATCGGTCAGTCGTTCGCCAAGAACTACACCCCGGGCGTCGAGCCCGGCCAGAAGGCGGTGACCGGCCTGGCGACGGTGATGACCCAACTCGGCGAGAACATGGTCAAGGTCGCCGAAGCACTACAGACCCAGGACACGACGCGCGCCGGTGAAATCGACAAGGCCACGGGGTCGCTGTAGTGGGCATCGAAATCCCCGACGAGCTCGCCTGGGTCGCCAAGTACATTCTCGGCGCGGGTGATTGGCCCGAAGGTGACGAAACGGCGATGCGCCGGGTCGCCGACGGGTGGACCGCCATGGCCAACACCCTCGACACGGTCGACGACAACGCCGCCCTCGCACTGAACGCCGCCCTGACAGCGCTGTCCGAAGGCGAAACCCACACCGCCATCACCGCTTACCGCGACAAGCTGCTGTCGGGCGACGAAGCGACCTTCACCGCTGTTCGTAAGTGGTGTGCGAAACAGGCCGAACTACTCGAAGACGGCGCCAACGATATCGAGCACACCAAACTGGTGATCATCGCGACGATGGTCATCGCCGCGGTGGAGATCGGTGCGGCGATCGCGACCTCGTGGACAGGTGTCGGCGCCGTCGCCGGTGTGGCCGCCCGGGTGGCCGCCCAGGTCGCGGTGCGGGTGGCGATCAAGCAGCTCATCGCCCGTATGCTCACCCGCGGCGCCGCGAAGGCGGCCGCCCGGTTAGCGCTGCGCGGCGCCGCGTTCGAAGCACTCGAGGAAGGCGGCACCGATCTCGGCGCACGGCTGATCCAGGTAGCCAAGGGCGACCGCTCCACCGACAAGTTCGGCTGGACCGATCTGGGCCTGGCCACCTTCGGCGGCGCGGTCGGCGGCGCGGCAGGCGGCCTGCTCGGCGGCGGCACCGGTGCGCTCGGCGATGTCGCGTCCTCTACCGCGGGCAAACTCGCGGGCAAGGTCGTCGGCGGCACCGTCACCGAACTGGGCGCCGACCTCTCCGCCCAGGTCGCCACCGCAGGAGTCGGCGCGGCCTTCCTCGGCCAGGAATTCAAACTGGATGTCGGCGTCGACACCTTCACCAGCGCTGGAGCGGGTGGCGTCCAGAGCGCGCTGGAATCCAGTAGCCACGGTGGTAACAGCACGGCCCCCACCGTTCCCGATCTGGGCACCGACGTTCCCGGGTCCACCACGCCCGCGGGGACCGATACCCCCTCCGGTGATCAGAGCCCGAACGCATCCGACAACACCGGCCCGAATGCGCCGGCAACGCCGAGCAACGGCGAATCAACGAACCCAGCATCCACCGCTCCTACCGGGGACGGCGCAACCCCACAAAATGGTTCGCCCAACTCCTCGGCACCGGGAGAATCCACTCCTTCGAGCCCAAATGGCAACGGCGCGAACGACACTCCGCCCACTGGCGACTCCACACCGTCGAGCCCGAACAACAACGGATCCACCGACGCCGGGCAAACCGCACCCTCGTCCAACGGATCCCCCTCCCCCGGCGACACGGCACCGTCCAGCCCGAACGGCAACGGGTCCAACCCGACCCCGCCGCCCGGCGACACCACACCATCGACTCCGAACAGCGACACCCCCACCGCGACACCCCAGACCGGCGAGTCGCCATCGACCCCGAACAGCAACGCCCCCACCGAAACACTGTCGACCGGCGACACCTCGCCCTCGAACAACCCCACGAACACATCGCCCACAGGCGACACCTCGACGCCCAACCCCACCGGCTCGTCGCTGGACCTCCCGACCCAGGATTCCTCGACCCCGCCGAACACCCCCACCGATACGACCCCGAATACCAATAGCGGGCAACAGAACCCGACTCCGAGCGACAACGGACACGCCGCCACCACTCCCACGACACCGGCGAATCCCCAACCCACGACACCAGCCCCCACCAACACACCGGATTCGACCACCCAACAACCGACCACATCGACACCCACGCAGGAGTCGGCCACACAGCAATCACCGACTTCGACTCCCGCCGCAACCACCGGTTCGCCGCTGTCCACAACCTCCCAACCGGCAACTCCGTCGAACAACCCCACCCACACCCCTGCCGACACCACTCGTCCGTCCTCCACGGACACATCGACAGCGACCGCCACCACCGCGACAGCGCCCCAAACCACGAACCCCACAACAACACCCACCACGTCGACCCCGGCGCCCACTACCACACCGACGTCCACGTCGACGCCCCCGATCAGCCAGATCCCACCATCAGCACCGCCGTCGCCCAGATCAATTACGACGCCCCCAGCAACCACTGGAACCCCACAACCCACGCCCCCACCAACCTCACCGACAGCCTCCGAAACGCGCCCGGCGACGGGCCTCGACAGTCGGCCGAGCACCACCACCCCCACCAACGCTGCCCAAACGACACCACAAAACACCACGCCCACAACAACTTCGACTCCGACGCCTGCTCCGACAAACGGATCACCCGACCCGGGTTACAGTCCCGATGCCCGCCCCTTGCGCGACGCACTACGCCATCAACCGCCGCACGACGGCCGAACAACCACCGTCGGCGCGAACCAGAATTCGACCCAACCGCGCCCCTCCTACCGGATTCGCCGCTTCCAGGTCGGCAACCGATGGGTCTCGGTGGCCACGATCCGCGCCCACATCCCCAACGCGCACCTGATGTCTCCAGCCGAACTGAGCCAGGAGATCGAATTCGCCCAGCGCGCAGTCGATGCCGCCTTCAATCATGCGCAGGACCTTCACAGCGGCGACCAGTTCCTCGTCGACCTCGAGCTGACGACCGACCCGGCTGCCGCCGACCTGCGGCTGAATTTGCAGCAACACCCGTTCGACCTGTCCAACGACCTCCGCGAGCACATGGGCTTGCCGCGGAGCGCACCGGACACGCCGCTGAGCCCCGACGACCTTCGCTCGATCAGCAACGACATCGCCCGAGCCAACACGCCGTCGCCCCTGGCCGACATGCCCGGGACGCGAGTGTTCGCCCCCGGCTACCTGCGCGGCGTCGAAATTCCCCAGCACCAGCACGCGGTCGAAGACGCCCTACGCGACGGCAACCGGTTCATGGTCGGTGCCGATCCGAGAACAAATCCCTACGGGCGGTTGATCAACGACGGCGGACCACACGTCACCGGGCGAAATATCAACTGTCTCGACGCCTCGCTTGCCGCGCTGGCGTCGTTCAACGGCCGACCAGAAGTCTCCGCACCTCGAACGGTGGATTTGCTTCCCGACGGAACTGTCAGCCGACAAGGAGAACGGAACGGCCCAGATCGCGCCGCAGCATGGCTCGGTGGCCAATGGCAGACCTTCGCGAACCCCAACCAGTCCGTCCCGGAACGGTTTCAGGCCCTGCACGACTGGATCAGCCAGATGGGACCCGGTTCGTCGGCACTGGTCCTCAACGACTGGCAGGGCGGCGGCGGGCACGCGACCGCTATCGTCTACCCGATCGGTGCGAGCGGTCCAGTCTGGTGGGACCCACAACAGCGGACGTTCTCGGATTCTCCACCGGCGAGCCTGACGTCTCAATCCTCTTCGTTCAGATTCATGACGGTTGACCAGCAGGGAGCAGCGAATGGAGCCGCCACAACTCCGAACAGCGGAACAAGTGCGGGACTACCTGGCTCAGATATTCCCGGCGCGGGAGTTCAGTCTCCTTCAGAGCCGACACGCCTGGATCTGCCGCGAGATTCTGACCCCGGCGGAGATCGCGGAGGGGACGGGTCTAGGCCTGGCGAGCTACGCGGTGGACAAGGAGACCGGAGTGATCACCACGCAGTCGAGCCTGGCACTGACGACGATCGGCGAGATGTACGACGCAGCGATCGAGACCGGGACTCCGATCCAAGCCGAACAGATCTATCCCCCCCTGAATCGACTGACGCTCCAACAGATCCGGCAAGACCCGGAGACGATCGAGTACCTGGTGACGGTCGAATCGCTGGCGACAACCCCGCCGACCAGAGAAGACCTCAATCTGACCATCGACAAGGTGACCCTGGAAGCCACTCCGTACACACCGTTGGCCCCGATGGTGGCCGCGAGGGCGGCGTGGAGTCGGCAGCGCAACGGCACGTGGCCGACAACGGAGACATTCGAGGTGTAGTCGATACGTCGGACGCGAGCCGCCCGGCCGATGCAGGGACCGCGTCCCAGTCGACAGACGGCACCACCTCGCCGACGTCGCAGTCATCGGTCAATCAGACTCCGCAGCCCGCCAGCCAGACCCAGACTTCGCTGCCTCCGTCGCCCACTCCCCCACCCACGACTCCGGGTACCTCACCAGCACCTGTCAACAGCACAACGCCCGCTGCACACCAGTCGTCTACGCCGGCGCAATCAACCCCGACAGCACAGCAGGTAGACAACGCCAACCAGTCACGCGCAGCGCGCGAGAACCTGCGTTCCCAGCATCCTGACGGTGGAGTGCGCCAGGTCGCCAACCCACAGGGTGGCCGCAGCTTCGCCTGGGGCAGATTCACCACCGCTTTCGCGGCGCCGGTGTCGGTGCTCCGAGTCGGCGTCTGTGTAACCGGCACCGGCAACCTCGATCCGGCGGTCGTCCAAGCGCTGCTGGAGCAGGCCCAACTCGCCGTCGACCTGCACTTCAACCGAGGCGAGCAACTCTTGTCCGGCGACTGGATGATGGTCGACCTGGTCCCGGTCAGCGACCCTGCAACAGCTGACATGACCATCGATCTCGATCCGTCCAACCCCCACAGCACACCTGCCGACGCCGACCTGGACACCCTCACCGAGCTGCTGCGAGAACAGCTCGGACTCCCTCCCGGCGGCACCGACCTGGATGTGGACGACATCCGCGAATTGAGCAACAGCATCGCTCGCGCCAATACACCGGCAGCTCTCGACGGTCTCCCGGATACCCGTGTCGAGGGACCCGAGCGACTCGACAGCCTCGAACACGCCGAGTACCAGCACGACGTGGAAGATGCTCTGCGAGATGGCAACCGGTTCTTGGTCGGCGCGGACCCGCGGACCAACGACTACGGGCGCCTGATCAACGATGGCGGGCCGAGCGCTCAGGGCAGGAGCAACAACTGCCTCGACGGATCTCTGGCCGCATTGTCATCGTTCAACGGCAGGCCCGAAGTCGGTTCACCGCGCTGGCCCGACCTCGACGCCGACGGGAACCTCGACACCCGATCAGGCGAGCAAAGCGGGATCGATCGAGCAACCGCCTGGTTGGGCGGTTCGTGGCAGCTCGGTGACATCAACCTTGCGGTTTCGGCTCAGTTCCAGGCGCTGCACGACCAGATTCGCAGCATGGGCCCAGGAGCGTCAGCGCTGGTCGTCAACACCTGGCACGCGAGAGACGAAAAGACTGGTGAACTGCTGTACGAGTCGGACGGTTCGCCCACGATCGACGGTTCCCACGCGACCGTCATCGTCTATCCGCACGGCGCTGCGGGTCCGGTGTGGTGGGATCCGCAGACATCCGAATACTCGGACACGCCACCGCACAACCTGACCAGCGGGTCGGTCGAACTCTGGTCGATGCCCGTCGATACCCAAGGAGTAGCCAATGCCGGTTCCACCGCTGGTCACCAAGGAACAAGTGCGGGAATTCCTAGCGGAAGCGTTTCCAACCCAGACCTTCTCGGTGATCGAGTTCAACCACGGGTGGGTGTGCCGACCGGAGCTGAGCCCGGAACAGAAAGCAGCGGGCCAGGGACTCGGCCAGACGAGCTACGTTCTGAACAAACAGACCGGGATAGTGACAGTGCACCCCAGCCTGCACCCGTGGACGATCGGCGAGACGTACGACCAGGCGATCGAGACCGGTCAGCCGGTGAACGGGCGTCAGATCTATCCCAAACGCCGACGGGCGGCGTTCCATCGACTGACGGAGAACAGCGAAACGATCACATACCAAGTGACCGTGACGTCGTTGATCAATCCGCCGGAACCAACCGAGACGTACCAGCTGACGTTCAACAAACTAACCCTGGAACGGGACCGACGCGGACCCATGGACTCACTGGTGATCTCGAAAGCCCAGTGGCTCAACCGCAGACAACAGAGTTGGCCGACGGACGGGACGATCGAGGACTAGTCAGTCCGACCGCATCGGATCAGCGAGGGCTCGACGATAGCCCTACCGGTGTTCTTCGACCGGATGCGGGAGACCCCGACACGGGTCGTTCAGACGATGACCTCGAACGCGAGCCCAGGTTCAGCATGGTGGATGCCGCGGCAGCCGAGGTGTCCGATCTGGTCGAGCTCCAAAGGCTGGCCAGGCGCGCCGCGAACGTCGGATGGAAGACAATGGGCGGTGCGCTGGATTTCATGGTCGGAGAGCAGACCGGAACATTCGCCGGATTCAGCGGCACTGCCGATGTGTCCAGGAACGCAGCGGTCGGCACGCAACTTCCACCGATAGCTCCCCCCTCGCAGAACAATTCGATCGTTCCCGATATCAGCGAGGACGAGATTCGAAGGAATGATGCGGAAAACAACCTGCTCGAGCATCTCCATTCACAGCTCAGCGACCGGTACCCGCTGGATGAGAACAACCAAAATCAGGTATCGGGCCGCGTCCGGCTTTTCTCCGAACAAGAGCCCTGCCAGTCATGCAATCCGACAATTCGCGCATTTCAGAGGATGTATCCGAACATCGAAATAGAAGTGTACTATGTCCTCCCGTACCCCCCGCTGCGTCGCGATAGACCGACACTGTAACTCGCGCGAAGGAATACAGATGACGTACATACAAGATATTGCCCGACCGCTGACGGAATCCGGTCTCGTCGCCCCCGAAGCCATCAAAGGATGCACCCCGCAAGAGGTTGATTCCCTGATGGAGGCTCAACACGTATCGCACATACCCGAATCCTATAGGGAATTCTTGTTATTCGGCGGCCGCGATCCATACTGGCTCAACCGTGGTGGCGAGTGGGACTACGACTGGCTGCTCGAAGGAAAGGAAATTGCCCGCGAAATTGTCGAGGACGACTACAACGAAGATTTCACACCGTTTGCCGAGTCGTTCATTTTCCAAACCCACCAGGGCTACATGTTCAACTTTTTTCGCCAGGAGGACCTGGAAGATCCTGACCCATACTTCTGGATCTACACCGGCGACAGACCTCTCCGAAAAAGCACTACCCGTTTCACCGCTTGGATCAAAATTCTCGCCGAGGAGCTCCCCCGGGCAATCGAGCTGAGAAATCGAATGCATGGCAACTGAGATGAACCGGATCGATGCCGAACTTCAGGCGTTGATTTTCGCGGTGCGGGTGGCGGGGATGGCGATACGGGGGCATCGGGTCGATGGGGTCTGGCCCAAGGCTGGTGTTCATCAGGCGTGAGGCGTCGGGTGCGGGCGTAGGGTCGCCTCATGGCATGCAAGATCACCGAACTCGTCATCGATTGCGCCGACCCGGAACTGCTGGCGGGATTCTGGTGCGAAGTGCTCGGCTATGTCGTGCTCGATCGGGACGAGGGTGACGTCCAGATCGGCGCGCCGGGAACCGAATTCGGTGGGCCGCAGCCCACTTTGCTGTTCAGCGTCAGCACCGACCCCAGGCGGGGGAAATTGCCGATGCACCTCGATGTGAACGCTACCGACCGCGATCAGGACGAAGAACTCGAGCGTCTGCTCGGTGCGGGTGCCCGCAAGGTCGACATCGGACAGACCGGCGACGAAACCTGGCACGTGCTGGCCGACCCCGAGGGCAACGAATTCTGCCTGCTGCGGCGGCGAGTGGGGACAGCCTGAGCCACTCGGCGGTCGGGTCTGCCGACCGGATCCGGCCGACGACCATCGCTCAGGCGGGGGTCGGTTCGGATCCGTCGAAGGGTGGGTAGGTGTCGCCGGTGGTGCGTTCGGCGGCGGCGATGTAGACGGCCAGGGCTTCGCGGGATTGCGTGAGGCGGTCGATGTGGTCGTCGATGCGGTTCAGGCGGGTTCGCATGGCGGACAGCAGGTCTGGGCAGGCGGGGAGGGTGGGGGTTTCGCCTTCCGCGCAGGGTAGGAGGTAGGCGATGTCTTCGGAGGACAGGCCGGCGCCGAGCAGGTGGCGGATCTGCTTCACGCGTAGCGGGGCGGTGTCGTCGTATTCGCGGTAGCCGTTCGGGCTGCGGTCGGCGACCATCAGGCCCTGGGCTTCGTAGTAGCGCAGTTGGTGGGCGTTGACGCCCGTGCGGGTACTCAGTTCGCCGATTCGCATCGCAACCTCACTTGACCTTCATACCGGTATGAACGTTGATGATGCTGCCATGCACAACGCAACCGAAACACCTGTGACTGTCATCGGACTCGGCCTCATGGGTCGATCGCTCGCCGGCGCGTTCCTCGCGGCCGGGCATCCCACCACCGTCTGGAATCGGACGCCCGCCAAGGCCGACCGCCTGGTGGCCGAGGGCGCGCGACTCGCGCCGGCCATCGGTGACGCCCTGCGGGCGAGCGCGATCACGATCGTCTGCGTCACCGACTACCCGGCCGTGCGCGATCTGTTCGCCGCGAGCGATGTCGACGGCACGACCCTGCTCAATCTCACCTCGGGCGACTCCGCCCAGGCCCGCGAAACGGCCCACTGGTTCGAACAGCGCGGCGCCCGCTACCTCGACGGCGCGATCATGGCCATCCCGCAGGCGATCGGAACTCCCGACGCGGTGATTTTGCACAGCGGTCCACAGGCCGACTTCGACGCACACCGGAAAACCCTCGAAGCACTCGGCACCGTCACCTATCTCGGCGCCGACCACGGCCTGGCCTCCCTGTACGACGTGGCGGGTCTGACGATGATGTGGAGCGTCCTCAACGCGTGGCTCCAGGGCACCGCCATGCTCCGGACCGCCGGTGTCGACGCCGCGACGTATGCCCCGTTCGCACAGATGATGGCGACCGGGGTGGCCACCTGGCTGCCTAGCTACGCCGAGCAGATCGACAGTGGTTCCTATCCCGCCGAGGTGGCGGCGCTGGAGACCGACGCGCGAACGATGGCGCACCTGATCGAGGAGTGCGAGGCGCTCGGCGTCAATGCCGAGCTGCCGAAGTTGTTCAAGGCCATGGCAGATCGGTCTATCGCCGCAGGTCACGGCGGTGAACAGTATCCCGTGCTGATCGAGGAGTTCGCCAAGCCACACAGCGACTGACCTGCCCCCGCGTGAGCGAGAGGTAGCCCGCGTGCCAGACACGACGATGCGGACACACAGCACCGACATCGCCCAGCGATCGGCGCCCTACCCGTGCACCACGTCGGCGAGCGTGATGATCGCCTGCTCCCAGAGTTCAGCGAAGCGCGCGGCCTGGTCTTCGGTGAACAGGGACGCGCTCCAGCGGAAGTTGGTGGTCAGGGCCGGCCCGTCGGGGGTGGTGCCGATGCCCGCGATGACGTCGATCGCGTACCGCAGGGGAAGGTCGGGTTCAGGGTCGAGAGGTAGGGCCTGGTCGTGCTCACCGACGAGCAACGACCAGGGATCGGATTCGTTGCCGCTGAGGTCGATTCGGCCGAGGTAGTTGAATTCGACCTGGGGCTCGGCGGCGGAGCGGAGTTCCGCCGCGCGGTTGACATAGCGCAGCAGACCGTAATCCAGTCCCTGGTTGGGGATTTCGCGCAGATGCGTCGAGACGGAGTCGAGCAGAGTACGGGCGGCAGCCGGGTCCGCTTGCGCGCGTGCGATATCCACCGCGTTGTCGCCGACGCCGAGGCGGACGGGGAAGACGCTGGTGAACCAGCCGAGGGTGTTGGCCGTGTCGGTGTCGAGGGTGGTGTCGGCGCGGCCGTGACCCTCCATGGCGATCAAGGCACCTGCGGCCGGGTCGTTTCCGTTGTCGGCGTGCAGCGAGGCCATGGTCATGGTGAGGGCGGTGAGCAGGAGCTCGCGGACGCCCTCGTCCTTGCCGACACGATCGAGGAGTCGGTCGGTGACCGCCACCGGCGTCGCGACCGTGCTGACGCGCAGGCTCGACCAGGTGTCGGTGGCCGGTGCGGGATGCCGGGAGCCGAGGGCGGCGTCGGGCTCGCAGACCTGTGCGGTCCAGTAGTCGCGCTGGGCCAGGACTTCCGGTGCTGACGCACGCTGCCACATGGCCTCGGACCACTGCCGGTAGGAGGTGAACTCGGGCAGCATCTTCGGCGTCACGCCTGCTTGGATCTGCTGCCAGGCAGCGGCGAGGGCATCGAGCATGATGTGCCAGGACACGACGTCGACCGCGAGGTGGTGCACGGCGAGCAGCAGGATGTCGGCACCGGCGCCGGAGCCCGGCACGTCTTCGACAGCAGACTCGGTTCCCGCGAACCACACGGCCCGAACCATTTCCCCGGCCCGTGGGTCGATCGCATCGTTCGCGATTCGCGCGTATTTCGTGATGGCCGTGTCGAGTTCGGTGCCGCTGAGCCCTCGCGGTGCGTCGACGACGAGCTCGCCCGCGTTCACCACGCCGGGCGCGCGCGTGACCATGCGCGGGCCGTCCGGTGTATCGGTGAGCACCGCGCGCAGGGTGTCGTGCGCGTCGAGCAGCGCCTGGAGGGTGGATTCCAGTGCCGCACGGTCGATTCCGGTAGGCAGACGCAGCAGCGCGGCCTGGGTGAAGCGGCGGTAGTTGCCGTATTCGTACATCCAGGAGACCACCGGCAGCGGCGGGACCACACCGTAGGCGTCGGCACCGGACTGCGCGGCGGCGGCCGGTGCGTCATCGACGGCGGCGGCGAGTTCGCGAATGGTCGGGCAGGCCAGCACCATGCGCGGATTGAGGGCGAGTCCACGGCGGCGGGCCTTGTTGACCAGCGAGATCGCGACGATGCTGTCAACGCCGAGTTCGTAGAAGTCGGCGTCGATGCCGGGCGCGCGGCCGTCGAAGAGTTCGGCGAACAGCTCGCTGAGCGCGATCTCGGTGGGCGTCTCGGCGGCCGCGTTACTGTCGGCGACCGACAGCGACTGCTCGGCGAGCTCGTTCAGCGCGGGACCGTCGAGCTTGCCGTTGACGTTCACCGGCAGCTGGTCCAGCACGACGATTCGCGCGGGAATCATGTACGCGGGCAGGCGTTGCGCGAGATCGGCACGCACCCGGCTGACGATCACGGCGCGACCGGCCTTGCCGACGACGAAGCCGACCAGCGACGCGCCCCCGGCACGGCGGACCACGGTCACCGCGGCGGTGTCGATATCGGCCGAACGTCGCAGCGCGGTCTCGATCTCACCGACCTCGATGCGATAGCCACGCACCTTCACCTGGGCGTCGGCGCGGCCGAGGTAACCGAAGCGGCCACCCGGGAGCCGGCGCACGAGGTCGCCGGTGCGGTACATGCGCGCACCGGGGCGCATCGGGTCGGCGACGAAACGGTCCGCGGTGATGGCGGGCTTGCCGAGGTAGCCGCGGGCCAGCTGCACGCCCGACAGGTAGAGCTCGCCGACGATGCCCTGCGGGACCGGCCGCAGCCGGGAGTCGAGGACGTAGCCGACCATGCCGCCGTTGGCGGTGCCGATCGTGGGGATCTCCGAGGTGGCCACGGGCGCGACCACCGCTTCGACCGTCGTCTCGGTGGGCCCGTAGCAGTTGTACACAGCCGTCGCGGGGAGCGCGCGCAACCGCGCCCACAGTGCGGTGTCGATCGCCTCGCCGCCGAGGGCCAGCACCGGCAGGTCACGATCGAGCAGGCCCGCTGCCGCCAGCTGAGCGAGCATCGACGGGGTGGTGTCGATCATGTCGATGTCGAATTCGGCCATGCCGGCGACGATGCGGTGCGCGTCGCGCATCTCCTCGGCGTCGAACAGGTGCAGCGCCTGCCCGGCGAGGAACCCGACCATCGGCTGCCAGGAGGCATCGAAGCCGAGCGACCAGGCGTGCGCGATCCGCAGGGGGCGGCCGAGCTTGTCCATGGCCGGACGGTAGAAGCGCGCGAGGTGATCGGCGAAGTAACCCGCCAGGGCGGCGTTCGTGCCGACGACCCCTTTGGGTTCGCCGGTCGAGCCGGAGGTGAAGATGATGTAGGCGCTGTGGTCGAGTTCGCGATTCACCGCAGGGGCCTGGGCGGGCCGGGCCGCGACCCGTGCGATGACGGCAGGATCGTCGAGCGCCAACACGGGCACCGATCGGTGATCGGCTGTGGTCTCGGTGACGCCGTCGAGCAGCGTCCGATCTCCGTCGAGGACGACGGCGAGGACCGGGTTCGACTGGCGCAGAATCGAGGCGATCCGGGCGGCCGGGAGCGTGATGTCGACCGGGACGTAAGCAGCGCCCGCGGCGAACGTCGCCAGGATGGTGATGATCGAGCGCGGGCTACGCGGGAGCATCAGTGCGACAACGGTTTCCGGGGCGACGCCGTGCGTGGCGAACTCCCCGGCCAACCGGCAGGCTTCGTCGTGCAGCGCCCGGTAGGTGAACACCTCGCCCGCGGTGGTGGTGAGGGCGATCGCGTCCGGAGTAGCGGTGGTCTGCTGCTCGAACAGCTCCCACGGGGTGGCGGTCGGCGCCGGAGTCGTATTCGTTGCGGCGATGCGGAGTTCGGCGTGCTCGGCCTCGGTGAGCAGGTCGATCGCATCGGTGGTCGCGGTGGCGTCGAGGGTCGGCAGGGTGCGCAGGACGGTCAGCATCCGGGCGCCGAGGTCGGCGGGGTCGAGGTGTCCGAGGAGCGCGGGAATCGCTTCGACGAGGACGAGGAGTTCGCCGTCGCTCAGGTGGGAGACGACCGTGAGCGGGTAGTGCGCGAGGCTTTCCATCTCGATCGGCCGGAACCGGGCGCCGTCGGGGGCGGTGACCGTCTGGATGGCGTCGTCGATGGGGGCGTTCTCGAAAACGAACAGGGTGTCGAACAGGGCACCGTGACCGGCCGCGCGTTGCAGGGTCGACAGGCTGAGATACCCGATGTCGCGCATGGTCGCCGAATCGCGTTGCAGGCGTGCGCATTGCGCGACGACCGGCTCGGCGGAGTCGAGGCGGTGCACGACCGGGACGGTGTTGATGAACAGCCCGACCATGCCTTCGACGCCCGCGAGTTTCTCGGGGCGGCCGGAGATGGTGGTGCCGTAGACCACGTCTCGGCGGTCGGTGATGCGGCCGAGCAGCAGCGTCCAGGCGAACTGGACGGCGGTGTTCAGCGTCATCCCGTTGGTGCGCGCCCACTGCTGCAATTGCTCGGTTTCTTCGGCGGACAACCGGAGTCGCGTGGTCTCCGGGACTGCGGAGCCACGATCACCGGTGCCGTCGGCCAGCACCAGGGGTGCGCTGACCTGCTGGAGGTACTCGGCCCAGCGGCGGGCCGCGGCGTCGTGGTCCTGCGCGCCGAGCCAGCCGATGTAGTCACGGTAGGGACGGGGCGCGGGCAGACCGTCGAGGGTGCCACCCGCTCGATAGACGGCGAGCAGCTCGGTGAAGAACACCGCGACCGCCCAGCCGTCCATCAGGATGTGGTGCGCGGTGAGGATCATCCGCTTGCGCGGCTCGGGCGCGTCGGTGACGTCGAGCAGCAGCACACGCAGCGCGGGACCACGGCTCAACACGAACGGGACGCGGCGCTCGGATTCGGCGATCGCCTCGAATTCCGTGGTGAGCGCGTGTCGTTCGGCCCACGGCAATTCCGCGCGTGAGGGGATGATCTGCACCGGTTTGGGCACGTCGGTGTCCCAGAACGCGGCACGCAGGTTCGGATGGCGGTCCAGCATCGCCTGCGCGCTGCGACGCAGCAGGTCGGTGTCGACCGGGCCGTCGATATCGACCACGAACTGCATCGTGTACAGGTCGATCTCGGTACCCGTCAGCCGGGAGAGCGAGAAGAGCCCCTCCTGCAGCGGACTCAGCGCGAGTACGTCTTCGATCTGCGGCGCACTCATGCTGCGTCCCTTCCTAACTGCTCGTTCATCCCGACGTTCGTGCTCATCCCTGCGCGGACCAGGCGGCCGTCAGCGCGGACAGGGCGTCGGATTCCAGGCCCGACGCGCTCATCGGCGCGTGCGAAACCTGTTCGGGCTCATCGGCGTGCGTCGCGTCACCGGCGGCGGCGTCGACGGCGGCGGCCAGTTCGGTGATCGTGGCGCATTCGAACACCAGCTGCGGCGACAGCGGCAGGCCGAGGGCATCGGCGCGGGCCGACCACTGGATGGAGATGACGCTGTCACCACCGAGGGCGAAGAAGTTGTCCTCGCCGACGACGTCGTCGATTTCCAGCAGTTCCTCGATCAGCGCGATCAGGGTGCGCTCGGTGTCGGAGTCGGTCGCCGCACCGGTGGCGACGGCGCTCGCGGCCACCGGGGCGGGGGTGGCCAGCAGACGCTCGAGATCCGCGGCGGGCAGCACACGCAGGTCGGCCACCGGCAGGTCCGGCGTTTCGGCGAAGGCGCGCAGCGTGGCGGCGAGCGCGTCGGCGATCAGCGCGGCGGTGGCCGGTTCGTACAGATCGGCGTTGACGACGACGCGGACGTCCATGCCGCCGTCGGCGGTCACGTTCAGGCTCAGGTTCAGATCCAGGAACGAGACGTCGAAGTCGGCGGGCAGCACGGTGACGGTGCTCTCCCCCGAGGTCGCGAACGGGAGCGTGGTGGGTGCCCAGTCGGCGCCACGGAAGTGGATCATGCTCTGGAACAACGGGTTCCGCGAGCGCGAGCGACGCGGGTTGAGCGCTTCCACCAGGCGCTCGATCGGCAGCTCCTGGTGGGCGTTGGCGTCGAGCACCACATTGCGTGCCCGAACCACGGTGTCGCGCAACGTCGGTGCGTTCGACAGGTCGTTGCGCAGCACGACCATGTTGGCGAACAGCCCGATCAGGGCGGTCGTCGCCGGATCGGTGCGCGCCGCGACGGGAGTGCCGAGGGTGATGTCGGTGCCGCCACCGAGGGTGTGCAGCAGGGTGGCGACCGCGGCCTGGCACACCATGAACTCGGTGGCGCCGCTGCGGACCGCGAGCGATTCGAGCCCGGAGCGCACGGCGGCGGGCAGCGAGAAGCTCACCACTTCACCGCGCTTGCCGAGCACCGGCGGACGCTGCCGATCGTGGGCGACCGCGATCTCCTCGGGAACATCGGCGAGCGTGGACCGCCAGTACTCGATCTGGTCGGTGGCGAACGCGCTCGGTGCGGCCTGGTCGAACAGTTCGCGTTGCCACAGCGCGTAGTCGGCGAACTGGACCGGCAGCGGCGCCCAGGTCGGGGCGCCGCCCTGTTCGCTGCGAGCCCGGTAGGCGGCGGTGAGGTCGTCGAGCAGCACGCCGAAGGACGCGTGATCGGCGACGATGTGGTGCACCAGCAGCGAGAGCACGTGCGCGCCCGCGTCGAGCACGAGCAGTTCGGCGCGGATCAGCGGCTCACCGTCGAGGGTGAAGTGGTAGCCGGCGATCTCGGCGAGTGCCTCGGTGAGCTGCCCGGCGGCGAGCTCGCGCACCGGCAGCGGGACCGGTGCGGCGGGGTGCACCACCTGGTAGGGCACGCCGTCGTGTTCGGGGAAGGTGGTGCGCAGCGACTCGTGCCGGGCGACCACGTCATCGAGCGCGGCACGCAGGGCCGCGATGTCGAGTGCGCCGTCGAAGCGCAGGGCCAGCGGCAGGTTGCCGACCGAGCCCGCACCCTCCATCCGGTACTGGAACCACATCGCCAGCTGCGAGTACGACAGCGGAACGCGCTCGCCGCGCGGGCGCCCACCGATCGCCGGGCGGCTGGACCGCCCCGGTCCGGCGGTCGCGGTATCCGCCGTCACGGTTTCGGCCGGTTCGGTGGTCGTGCTCTCGGCGGGGGCGTCGTCGAAGTCGTTGTCGACGGCGTCGAGGTCGATATCGAATTCCGCCAGGAAGCGGGCGACCAGATCGGCGGCCAGGGCGGCGGGGGTCGGGCTGTCGAACACGACGCGCACGTCGAGCTCGATGCCGAACTCCGCGCGGACCTGGGCCACCAGGCGCGCCGCGAGCAGGGAGTGCCCGCCGAGTTCGAAGAACGAGTCCTCCGCGCTGACCTCGTCGAGGTTGAACAGGGCGCCGAACAGGGCGCACACCTTGCGTTCGGTGGCCGTGGCCGGAGCGCGGTGGGTGCGCACCACGGCGGGGGACGCCGCGGGCAGGGCGCGCTTGTCGAGCTTGCCGTTGACGGTGAGCGGGATCTCGGGGATCACCGCGAACGCGCTGGGCACCATGTATTCCGGCAGTCCGCCTGCCGCGAACGCGTGGACCTGTTCGAGGTCGACGGTGCCCTCGGCGGGCACCACATAGGCGGCGAGCATCGCGCCGATGGCGGGATCCTCGGTCACCACGACCACGCAGTGGGCGACGGCGGGATGCGCGGCGATCGCGGCCTCGACCTCGCCGAGCTCGATGCGGAAACCACGCACCTTCACCTGTTCGTCGGCGCGGCCGACGAACTCGAGCTCACCGAAGGCATTGCGGCGCACCAGGTCACCGGAGCGGTACATGCGGGCGCCCACCGCGGGGCCGCCCTCGGCCGCCGCGAACGGGTCGGCGACGAAACGCTGCGCGCTCAGCGCGGGACGGTCCAGGTAGCCGCGGGCGAGCTGATCACCACCGAGGTAGAGCTCACCGACGACGCCGTCGGGCACCAGCTGCAGTGCCTCGTCGAGGACATAGGTGTAGACGTTGCGGTTGGGGATGCCGATCGGCACCACGCCGGTACCCTGCGGACCCGCGACCGGCATATGGGTCGAGCAGACCACGGCCTCGGTCGGTCCGTAGTGATTGCGGAGTTCGGCCTCGAGGGTGTTGAAGAACCGGTCGGCGACTTCGCCGGGCAGCGCCTCGCCGCCGACGGGGATCTGGCGCAGCGACTGCCATTCGCTGATCTCGGGCAGCAGCAGGAACGTACTCAGCATCGACGGCACCATGTGCAGCACCGTCACCTGGCGGCGGGTTATCAGGTCGGCGACGTAGCGGATATCGCGGAAAGCGTTGGGCTTGGGCACGATCAGTTGCGCGCCGACCGTGAGGGTGATCGCGATGTCGACCAGCGAGGCGTCGAAACTCACCGACGACGACTGCATCAGGCGGTCGGCGGCGGTCATGTTCCAGTCGGCGGTGAAGCAGACGATGTGTTCGGCGATCGCGTTGTGCGGCACCGGAACACCCTTGGGCTTGCCGGTGGAGCCGGAGGTGTAGATGACGTAGGCCAGGTTCGCGGGGAGCAGCGGACGCAGGCGCTCGGCATCGGTGGGCGCGGTCGCGGGGAGACCGGCGGCCATCTCTTCGGCAGCGGCCAATTCGACTGCGCCGAGCAATAATCGAGGGTTCGCGTCCTCGATCAGGTACTCGATGCGATCCTGCGGGTAGGCCGGATCGATCGGGAGATAGGCGCCACCGGCCTTGAGGACGGCGAGCACGGCGACGATGAACTCCACCGAGGTGCCGAAGCGAAGGCCGACGAGGTCCTCGGTGCCGACACCCTGCCCGATCAGCCAGTGGGCCAGGCGATTCGCGCGCGCGTGCAGCGCGGCGTAGGTGAGCTCGGTGTCGTCGGAGAGCAGTGCGAGCGCGTCGGGGGCGGCGGCCGCGGCCGATTCCAGCAGTGCGACAAGGGTGGTCGCCGGTTCATCGACGAGGGCGCCGTGCGAGCGATCCAGCAGGGTCGCGCGGTCGGTGGCACCGAGCATGTCGAGGTTGGCGAGTCTGCGTCGCGGCTCGCGCAACGCACTGTCGAGGAGCTGACCGAAGTGCGCGAGCAACTGGTCGACGAGGGCCTCGGCCAGCACATCGGTCTGGTACTCGGCTTCCACCACCGCGGTGCCGTCGGCGTCGAGCACGATGGCCAGCGCCAACGGCACCTGCGCGCTCGCCGCGCCGAGTTCGAGCTGGGTGGAGCTCACGCCGTCGAGGGCGAAACCGTCGGCGCTCTTGCGCACCGAGAAACCGAGGCGGACCAGCTGATCCAAGCCGTCGCGCCCGGCCACCCGATCCGGGTTCGCCTCGCGGACGACACGATCGATGCCGACACCCCGATGCGCGAAGGCGCCGGTGCAGGTGTCGCGGACCGCGGCGACGAGCTGGGTGAAGTCGGCGTGGGCGCCCATGGTCGCGCGCAGCAGCAGCGTGTTGCCGAAGTAGCCGATGAGCTGTTCGGTGCCCGCGGGGCGATCGGTCACCGGGATGGAGACGAGGAAGTCGTCGGCGGCGGTGTAGCGGTGGATCAGCGCGTCGAAACCGGCGAGCAGCACCATGAACGGGGTCGCGGCCTGTTCGCGGGCGAACTGTTCGGTGCGGGTGACGAGCTCGGCAGGCAGACGGTGGGTGCGGCGCTGGGCGTTGCGGCCGGGGGTGGCCGAGGCGGAGCCCGGCAGTTCGAGGGGTTCGGGCAGCGGGCGCAGGGCCTCGCGCCAGAACGCCACGTCGGCCTCGGCGGGTTCCGCGGTCGACGCGATGGCCGCGAATTGCACGGTGTCACGGCCGAGCGCCGAATCGCCGTGGCCTGCCGCGTTCGCTTCGTCGAGTGAGGCGGCCGGGGCGCTCGGTGTGGACGATCCCGCGGTGCTCGACCCGGCGGCGGCGCTCGGCTGCCCGGCCCGGTACGCGGCGTTCAGTTCGGCGAAGAACACCGCCCAGGAGTCGTCGTCCCAGGCGATGTGGTGGATGGTGAGGAGCACGACGTGCTCGTCGGTCCCGGTGCGGATCAGCGTCGCGCGCAGCGGGAGTTCGGTGCCGAGCGCGAACGGACGACCGAACTCACGCTGGGCCAGCACCTCCACCCGCAGGTCACGACCCGACTCCGCGAGCTCGGTGAGGTCGTGGGTCGACCATTCGGCCGGTGCGTCGGCGGCGAACACCTGATACGGCGTGCCGTCGACGTCCGCGCCGTAGGTGGTGCGGAGGATGTCGTGGCGAGCCACCACCTGGTCGAACGCCGCGTGTAGGCGATCGGCGTCGAGCGGGCCGGTGAGGCGGTAGGCGACGCAGATGTTGAGGGCGGTGTCGTCGGCGTCGCGGGTCTGCAGGAACCACATGCGGCGCTGGCCGGGGGTGAGCGGGCGCCGCTCCCCCACCGGAATACGCGGTACGGCAACGGGTTCGGCCTTCACGACGGCCATGCCGCGTTCGCGCAGCTTCTGCTGGAGCAGCAGTTTGCGGCGCTCGGCGACGGACAGGGTGGCTTCGGTGTCAGACATGTTCTTCGGCCCCTCAGCCCTGGTTGGTGTTCTGTGCCATGAGCAGCACGACATCGTCGAGCGATGCGCCGCCGAGAATCGCCGCGACCGGCAGATCGCGATCCAGTTCCGCTCGCACGCGCTTGCGGAAGTCCAAGGCCTGCAGGGAATCGAGGCCGAGTGCGACCAAGGGCATGGTGGCGTCGATGGATTCGGCGCTGTCACCGCCGATCACCTTGAGCAGTTCGGTGCGCATGCGCAGGTCGAGCGGGAAATTATCGGTGGGCGCCGCGGGCGCCGCAGCGGCAACGTCCGCCGGAACCGCACTCACCGTGGCGGCGGGCGCCGGTGTCACCTGCGGTGCGGGCGTGGCGGATTCGAGACCGGTGAGCACGCTGGCCTGGCCGAACGCGCCGAGCACCTCGCGCAGGAAGTCCCAGTCGGCGGCGATGATCATGCCGTCGCGCACCGGCGCGGCGAGCCCTGCCTCGATCGCGTCCGCGGGCACCATCGGGAACACGCCTGCCTCCTCGACCCGGGCGAACCCGGCATCGTCGAGCGGGCCTGCCACGCTCCACAGCCCCCACTGCAGACTCGCGGCGGCGATGCCACGGGCGCGCAGCCTGCGGGCCGCCACGTCGAGCATGCGGTTGGTCACCGCGTACAGGACCTGTCCGCGTCCGCCCAGCGTCGCCGCCATCGACGAGCACAGCAGAACCCGGCAGTCCACGGTCAGCGCGACCGCGTCGATCAGGTTGTCCAGACCGCGCAGCTTCGCGGCGGCGGCGGTGCGCACGGCGTCGCCGGTGATCTGGTCGAGTTCGGCGTCCACATAGTTGACTGCGGCGTGAATCACCAGGTCGACCGGGCGATCGGCGATCTCCGCACCGAACGCCTTCGCGGCGTCGACATCGCTGACATCACACGACCGCACCACGATCTCGGTCGCGCCGATACCGCGCAGCCGAGCCAGTTCCGGTGCCAGCGCCTCGGTTTCGCCGCTGCGGCTCAGCAGCGTGACGCGGCCCGCTCCGGTGCGCGCCAGCTGATCGGCGAACCGCAGACCCAGCTGACCGGTACCACCGACGATCACCACGTGATCGAGATCTGTTCCGAGCGAACCGGTTTCATTGGTGGTATCGACGACCAGGCGCTTGACGAACAGCTTGCCGGCGCGCAGCGCCAACTCGGCTTCCCCGCTGGAGTGCACCGCACCGACGATCTTGGCGGCCTGGGCGGGAGCGGATTCGTTCGCGGCGAGATCGAGGTGCCGGAACAGGATTCCCGGGTTCTCGATACCCACACTGCGGAATCCGGCGCTGACGCCCGACTGGAACAGCCCGGGAATCGGGTCACCGTCGTGGACGGTCTCGCCGCCGACGGTCAGCAGCCAGCACTCGCCACCGGGACGCAGCGCGGACAATGCCGGGGCCCAGGCGCGTTCGGCGTAGAACCGCACCAGCGCGTCGATCGCACCGGCGCTGTCGTCGTCGCCGGCAGCGGGCAACAGCACGACCACGGAGTCAGCGGTGCCCACAGCGTGGTCCCGGGCGTCCTGGCCCGAAGGCGCGTCGGCGGCTCCGATCACGCGCGCGTCGGCGCCGTGGCGGTCCGCGGCGGCCACCAGGGCCGCGGCCAGCTCGGCGCATTCGCCGGTGTGGTCGACGACGAGGAGACTGCGCGGCGCGGTCAGCGCGCGACGCTGTACCGGAATCCACTGTTCCACCAGCCGTTGCGGTTTCGGGGTGGAAACCACGAGTTCGGCGGGGGTCTCATGGGCGCCGAGGGGAGCCCACAGTCGCTTGGCGTTGGTGACGGTGTGCGGGAAGTCGCGCAGCGGGAGGCTGACGGTGTCGTCGACGCGCAGTGCGTCCCAGCGGTAGTCGATGTCGAGGACAGCGACCTGGGCGAGATTGCGGGTGAACTCCGAGAGCCCGTCCGCGGTGCGCAGCGACGTGCCGAGGACGCGGAAATCCCGCGCGGGCAGACCGGGACGGTTCGGGACCAGGCTGAGGTTTTCCTGGATGGCCAGTTGCAGCACAGGGTGTTCGGCGACCTCGATCAGCAGGTCGACGCCGTCACTGCCCGCGCTGACCACGGCGCGGTCGAACCGGACGCGGTTGCGCAGGTTCCAGTACCAGTACTCCTCCTGCTTGAGGTCGGGCGTGATCATCTCGCCGAGAGTCGCGCCGTAGCACGGGATCTCGGAGGCGGAGAAGTTCGGTGCGCTCATCTCGTCACCGAGGAAGCCTTCGAACTCGGCCCGTACCTCGGCGACGATGGAGGTGTGTGCCGGGAAGGCGACCCGGATCTCCCGCGCGAACTGGCCGCGCGCGGTAGCGGCGGCCACCAGATCGACGACGGCGCCGCGTTCACCGGAGATGGCGATGATGTGCGGCGAGTTGACGACCGCGAGCTCGGCCCACCCCGAGTGCCGCGCCATCAGCGCTTCCACGCTCTCGCGGTCCATCCCGAAGACCGCCATCGAATAGCCGCGCGGGGACAGCCGGTCCGCGAGCAGGGCGCGATGGGTCACCGCGAGCACCGAATCACGCAGCGTCATCACGCCGGAGACCGCACCCGCGGCGAGTTCGCCCTGGCTGTGGCCGATGGTCGCGTGCGGATCCACCCCCGCGGCTCGCCACACCGCGGCCAGGCCCGTCATGTGGAACATCAACGCGGGCTGCACTTCCCACACCGTGTCCTCGTACTGCCCCTCGTTGCCGAGCAGGTAGTGCAGCGGCTGGGAATGCCCGAAGCGTTCGGCATGAATGGCGGCGCATTCGTCGACCACCGCGCGGTAGTCGGCCGACAGCTCATAGAACGTCGCGCCCATGCCGGGCCGCTGACTGCCCTGGCCGGGGAAGACGAACCCGATCCGGCGCGCGCTCGCCGGCACGTCGCCGTGCACGACGAGTGCGTGCTCGGAGCCGGTCGCGATCGCGTCGAGTGCGGACAACAGCTCATCGGTCGCCCCCGTCGGCGACGCCAGGATCAGCGCCCGGCGACGACGGGGCACGCGGGTGCGCAACAGCATGTCCGACAATCGTTGCGCGCTCGCCTCGGGATGCGCGGCAACATAGGCACGCAGGGCGGCCGCCTCGGCGCGCAGTCCCTCGACACTGTCGGAGGACAGCAGGACGGGAACGCTGCCGTCCGGTAAGCGGTACTCAGCCATGGTTGGTCTCCTCCAGCACCGGCAGGCCGACGATGGCGTGCGCGTTGGTTCCCGCGACGCCGAACGAGGACACCGCGGCATAGCGCAGGCCGTCCGCGCGCGGCGCCCAGTCGGTGAGTTCGGCGGCCAGGCGCAAACTGGTCGCGTCCCAGTCGATCTCAGTGTTGGGCGCGTCTGCCCACAGGCTCGGTGCGATGGCGCCGTGCGCACCGCACAGCAGCACCTTGATGAGCCCGAGCATCCCCGACGCGGCCTGGGCGTGGCCGGTGTTGGACTTCACCGAGCCGAGCAGAGGTCCGTCGGTGCGGTCCGGGTTGCCGTAAGTCGCTGCCAGTGCGGTCAATTCGAGCGGGTCGCCGACGGCGGTGCCGGTGCCGTGGCCTTCGATCAGGCCGATGTCGTCGGCGCTGATCCCGGCCGCGGCGACCGTGTCCTCGATCAGCCGCTGCTGAGCGCCCGCGCTCGGCACCGCGATCGGGGCGCCGGAACCGTTGTGGTTGACCCGCGAACCGAGCAGCTGCCCGTAGATCCGGTGCCCCAGCGCCTTCGCCCGCGATTCCCGTTCCAGCACGATGACTCCCGCGCCCTCTGCCCAGAGGGTGCCGGTGGGGTCGGCGGCGTAGGAACGGCAGTGGCCGTCGGTGGCGAGGGCGTTGTTCTTGGAGAACTCGTAGAACGCGCCGGGCGAACCCATCACGCACACTCCGCCGGCCAGCGCCCATTCGCACTCGCCCGCGCGGATCGCCGAGGCCGCCTGGTGCACGGCGGTCAGCGACGACGCGCACGCGGTGTCCACACTGATCGAGGGACCGACCAGGCCGAGGCCGTGGGAGATGCGCCCGGCGACCGCGCCGAGCGCCGTCCCTGTGGCGCGATAGCCGCTGTACTCGTTCACCGAGCCCACCCGTGGCCCGTATTCGACGGTCGAGACGCCCATCCACACACCGGCCGAATCACCTTCCAGCGCACCGGGATTGATGCCCGCGTGTTCGAGCGCGCGCCACGCGACCCGCATGGCCACGCGCTGCTGCGGATCCATCGCCACCGCTTCGCGCGGGGTGATGCCGAAGAACTGCGCGTCGAAGTCGGTCGCGCCGTCGAGGAACCCGCCCGCGTCACGGACCGGCGCCCAGCCTTCGAGCCTGCCGAGGGCGAACAGTTCGTCGAGCGGCCAGTCACGGTCGCGCGGGAACGGGCCGATCAGCTCACGCCCGGAAGCGAGGGCGGACCAGAAGTCGGGCAGGGTCTCGACGCCGCCGGGGGCTTCGACACCCATCCCGACGATCACGATGGGATCGGAGTTCATCGCGCGAGCGCCTTGCCGACGAGCGCCTCGGCGATGCCGTCGATGTTCTCGTCGAGGTAGAAGTGACCGCCCTCGAACAGGTTGACCTCGATCTCGGCGGTGGTGCTCTGGTCCCAGCCGTAGAGGTCGCGCGGCCCGACGAACGGGTCGTCATCGCCACCGAGCACCAGCACGGGTGTCGCGACAGCCACGTCGGGACCACAGGAATAGGCGTCGAAGGCGCGGTAATCGGCCTTCAGGACCGGCAGCGCCATCCGCATCACCTCACGGCTGGCCATCACGTCGGCGCCGGTGCCGTTGAGCGTGGCCATGTGGTCGAGCAATTCGTCGTCCTCGGTGGGATGTGCGGGGAGCTCGGCGATTCGGTGCGGTGCGGCGGCAGCGGAGACCACCAGCAAACGCACGGACAACCCCGCGGCCTCGGCCAGCCGGACGAATTCGAACGCGACGATGGAGCCCATGCTGTGACCGAAGACGGTGAGCGGTGCGCCGGTGTTGTGCGCGGAGTCGCGGAACGCCGCGAAGGCGCCGGCGGCCAGCTCGGGCAGAGTCTGCGCGGCGGCTTCGCGCGCGCGGTCCTGACGGCCGGGGTACTGGACGATCGCGGTGTCGAAGTCGGCGGCCATACGCTTGGCGAACACCCGATATGCCGAGGCGCCCGCACCCGCGTGCGGGAAGACGATCAGCGGCGGTAGGGAATCGGTCCTGGGGGCCTGAAATTGCCTGATCCAGCCGAGTTCTCTTGCCATGTCGCTCTCCCTTACCGGCCGCGCAAAGCTGCGCGGCCGTTTCGCACTATCCAAACGCCGCGCTCACGCACGGGCCCGCCCGGCGCTGTCGTCCGGAACGGGGCGAATCCTGTTGCATCCGAATCCGACCCGAATCGGGAACGGCCCGGCTATCACCGGGCGATCGGTCGGGCAACAGTAACACCCAGCCATTAGTATAGGCTAGCCTTACCAATCGAGGTGACCAAGGTTACGATTGAACGGAGCACCGAGTAGATGAACCCCGCCGGGACCCCCACCGCGCTGCCCCGCGAGCAGACCGATCTGCCCGCCGAGGTGGCCGCCGCGCCCGCACCCGTGCTGCCGGTCTTCGCGGCGCCGTTCAGCCTGCGCCTGGCCGATCCCGACGGCACCGATCCCGAGCTGCTCGCCGAATGGATGGCCCGCCCACACCTGCTCGAATCCTGGGAACAGGACTGGGACGCCGACCGCCGCCGCGAGAACTTCCGCGCCCAGCTGGCCGGAACCTATTCCCGCCCTTGCATTCTCAGCCTGGACTTCGCCGTCCTCGGCGAGCCCGAACTCGGTGTGCGCGACATCGCCTACCTGGAGTTCTACCGCGCCGCCAAGGACGAGATCGGTCGCTTCTACGACAGCGACCCCAGCGATACCGGCTTCCACATCGCCACCGCCGACACCGCGGTGATCGGCAAGGGCATCATGTCCGCCTGGATCTCCACCATGACCACCGCCGTCTTCGCGGCCGATCCCGCTTGCCGCCGCGTGTTGGCCGACCCCGACCACCGCAACGTGGCGATCGCCCGCAGCCTGGCCAAGGCCGGGTTCCAGCCGATCGGCGAGATCGACGTCCGTCCCGACCGGCGGATCGCGTTGCAGTACGTCCCGCGCACTCCGGAAGACATCATCACGCCGCGTTGAGCGCAAGAAAGCCGAACACAAAAGAGCCCCTCTCGTCGAGAGGGGGCTCTTTTGTGTGCACTCAGCGCGCGATGGCGGCAGCCCGCGCCCGAGCAGGCACCGTTTGCAGCACCCGGTCCGAAAGTTCGCCGAGGCAACTGAGGTTCGGGAACCCCGGCCCCTGCGCCATCGCGGCCATATTGGGCAGATAGAGCTTGCCGCCGAGCCCGGTGACCGCCAGGTCGTAGCCGATCGACGACTCGATCCGCGACTGCGTCAACGCACCGCCGACGGCGAGCTCGAGCCGATCCGCGGTCCGCTGATCGAACATCTCGAGGAACCACAGCGGCTGACCACCGGTGGCATCCACCACCAGGTCGAAGTTGTGGACCTGGTCGGCGCGCAACTCGTTGCTCAGCGTCAAGGCCAGTGATTCGCCCTGCGGCGCGATCTTGGTGACCCGCCCCTGCAGGTGATGAACGCGGTTGTCGCCCAACAGACTTTCCTGCACACGCACCGAGAACACCCCGCGGTCGGTGCGCCGGATCACGTCGCGCCGTTCCTGGATGCTCAGCGCCGCCCACTTCACGGGGTCGCTGAACAGCGAGTTCTCGAAGAAGCTCTCGCCACGGGTGTAGAGGGTGGCCAGCGGCGAGATCACCGAGATGGTGAGCATCTCGTGGCGAACCAGCTCGTCCAGCGCCGAACCGCCGGTCTCGCCGCCACCGATCACCGCGGCGCGGGAGGCGGCGGGCAGCGTGCGTTTGCCTGCCCGGTCCCAGAATTCGGCGATGCTGAGCACACGGGGATGGTCGAGGAGGGCACGGCTGCTGCGGCCGGGGCCGGTGATCATCAGGCCGTCGGCGGTGAGCCGGCTCTGCGCGCCGTCGGCGTCGACCACGTCGACCTGCCACTCACCGTCGCCGTGACCGATCTTGTCCACCCGACCGAGCACCAGCTCGAGGTCGATGGACTTCGCGACCCACTGCAGGTACTTGGCCCACACATGGTGTTGCGGACTCGGCCTGCCGCGGTCGATCCACTCGGCATAGGTGCCGTGTTCGATCAGGAACGTGGTCCAGCTGAAGGCGGCCATCGCGTGATCGATATCGCGGTTGCGCCCGCGCGCCCAGGTGGAGTGGTACGGGAAGCCGACGTCCTTCTCGGGGCTGGTGCCCAGCCGGTGCTGCCCGTCGGTCCAGCCGCCGGTGGGCAGCCAGTTGCCGCCGACCGCATGCGCCTCGACTGCGACCACGCGCGGAGCGGGCATCCCGAGGGAGCGCAGAACGTGTGATTTAGTCGCCACCGCAAGGGCTTTCGGCCCAGCACCGACTACCAGGAGGGTATCCACCGGTTCGTTCTCCACTCTCTCACGCACCAGCCCATATTTGCATAGGCTTACCTTATTTAACCACCGGAGCAGACAAACAAGTGTCGTTAGGCTAACCTAACGAACATGGGTAAGGGATTGAACGGTCTGATAACCAAGGCCTGGGGCGGCGCCGACTACCGGCTGACGGTGACCTCCAACGAGGAGATCACCGACAAGTTCATCCGCATCGGCTTCACCGCGGGCGGCCTGCTCGCCGACCACCCGGTGCACCCCACCCAGTGGATCCGCCTGTGGATTCCTGACGCGACCAGCGACAAGCTGCACCACCGCGGCTACACGCTGGTCGACCAGAACCCCGACGAAGACACGATGAGCATAGATTTCGCTCTGCACAACGGTCCGGCGGCCGACTGGGCCCGCCGCGCGAAGCCGGGCGACCTGCTCGACGCCACCGTGCTCGGCTCGGACTTCCAGCTCCCGGAGCAGACCCCGAGCGAGTACGTCATCTTCGGCGACACCGCCTCGCTGCCGGCCATCAACTCGCTGCTCGACGCCATCGGCGACACCCCCGCGCGAGTCTGGCTGGAATGGCAGTACGAGTCCGACAAGACCATCCCGGTCAACAACAAGCCCCACCACACCCTCACCTGGCTCCAGCGTGTCGACGACGGCCGCCTGCTGCGCGAGGCCGCGCAGGAAATCACCTGCGTCCCCGGCACTTACGGCTGGGTCACCTGCGACGGCCACACCACCCGCTCGATCGTGAAGTCTCTCAAGACCCAGCACGCCCTGCCCAAGACCTCGATCAAGGCGCAGGCCTACTGGAAGTAAGCGAACCGGTTCCGCGACAGCCCGCGAGGCGGGTGGCGGGCCGACGGGATTTCGGCGAGGGTGGGGGTGGAAGTTGTCCCCTGCCTGCGAGGAGAGCACCGTGTCCATTCTCGATGCCGCTACCCCCTTCGGCGAAGAGGTCGGCAAGCGACTGGCCGAGGAACACGTGATCTGGTTGACCACCATCGGCGCGGACACCACCCCGCAGCCGAACCCGGTGTGGTTTCACTGGGAGAACGACGAGTTCCTCATCTTCACCATGCCCGAGGCCAAGAAGCTGCGGCACCTCGCGCACAATCCGCGGGTCGCGCTCAACTTCAACGCCACCGAGAGCGGTGGCGAGGTCGCCGTCTTCACCGGCACGGCACGCGTGAACGAAGCGCCCACCGAGGACGAGATCGCCCACTACGCAAGGAAATACACCAGGGGCTTCGTCGACATCAAGATGACCCAATCGGAATTCTTCGAGGCCTACTCGGTGCCGATCCGTGTCGCCCCGGACCGCCTGCGCGGCTTCTGAACTGCCGCGGTGCGTGCGCCGGAACCCGGCGAGTACTGTGGCGAGCTCCGTCCGTATCACGGTGGGGAGCCGACATGCAGTTCAAACAGTCGAGCAAGCTCGCGAATGTTTCCTATGAGATCCGCGGCCCGATAGCCGAGCACGCCGCTCGACTCGAGGTCGAGGGACACCGGGTGATCAAGCTCAATACCGGTAACCCGATGCAGTTCGGCTTCGACGCACCATCGGAGCTGCTGCGCGACATCATCGCCAACCTGCCGTCGTCGGCGGGCTACGCGACCTCCAAGGGGTTGCTGCCCGCCCGGCGCGCGGTGGTGCAGTACTACGAGGGCCGCGGCGTCGACGATCTCGATATCGAGAACGTCTTCCTCGGCAACGGCGCGTCCGAACTCATCATGATGGCGATGACCGCGCTCATCGAGAACGGCGACGAAGTCCTCGTCCCCGCACCCGATTTCCCGCTGTGGACCGCCGCCGTGCATCTCAACGGCGGCAAGGCGGTGCACTACCTGTGCGACGAGAGCGCCGACTGGTATCCCGACATCGCCGACATCGCCGCCAAGATCACCGACCGCACGCGCGCCATCGTGATCATCAACCCGAACAATCCGACGGGCGCGGTGTATCCGACCGAGGTGCTCGAGCAGATGCTCGAACTCGCCCGCCAGCACAATCTGATCGTCTGCTCCGACGAGATCTACGACAAGATCCTCTACGACGACGTCGCCCACACCGTCACCGCCTCGCTCGCGCCCGACCTGCTGTGTCTGACGTTCAACGGCTTGTCCAAGGCGTACCGGCTCGCCGGTTTCCGGTCCGGCTGGCTCACCGTCTCCGGCCCGACCCGCCATGCCGAGAGCTACCTCGAGGGCCTGACGATGCTGTCGGGACTGCGGCTGTGCGCGAATGTTCCCGCACAGCAGGCTGTGCAGGCGGCGCTGGGCGGGCACCAGAGCATCCACGAACTCACCCTGCCCGGTGGTCGACTACTCGAACAGCGTGATCGGGCGTGGACCGCCCTCAACGCGATTCCCGGCGTGTCCTGTGTGAAGCCGAAGGGCGCGCTCTACGCCTTCCCCAAGCTCGACCGCGCGACCTACCGGATCGACAACGACGAGAAGTTCGTGCTGGACCTGTTGCTGGCCACCAAGATTCACGTCGTGCAGGGCACCGGCTTCAACTGGCCCTCCCCCGACCACTTCCGCATCGTCACCCTGCCGCAAGCCGATGAGCTCGACCAGATCATCGGCAGGATCGGCGAATTCCTCTCCACCTACCACCAGTAACACAAGCGGCCGGCGCCGCACTTCTCGGCCCTGTTCCCCACCTCTTCCCTCCCTCCGGGCACTCCTTCGTCGCACCCTCCACTCAGTCCAGAGGCGGGCGGGCCGAGAAGCCTCGGCGGTGTCGCGACACCGCCGAGGCCCTGGCGTTTATGCGGAGACCGGTTCCAGACGCCAGCCAGTTGCCCGCTCGCGCTCGTTCCAGAACGCGGCGTAGCGACCGTTCAGCGCGAGCAGCTCCGCGTGCGTACCACGTTCGGCGATCCGGCCCTTGTCCAGGAAGAGGATCTGGTCGGCATGGGCGATCGTCGAGAGACGGTGCGCCACGACGAGAACCGTCTTGTCCCTGGTGAGTTCGTGGATGCCACGGACCACCACGGCCTCGCTATGCGGGTCCAGCGCACTGGTCGCCTCGTCGAGCAGGACGATCGGGGCGTCCTTGAGCAGGGCGCGAGCGATCGAAACCCGTTGACGCTCACCGCCCGACAGCGAGGTGCCGCCTTCGCCGACGGTGGTGTCGAAACCGTCCGGGAGGCGATCGACGATCTCGTCGACCCTGGCCGCCACCGCCGCGCGGTGCAGCTCGTCGTCGGTGGCGTCGGGCTTGCCGATGCGGATGTTGTCGGCGACCGAGCGGTTGAACAGGTAGACGTTCTGGAAGACCAGCGAGAGCTGGTCGAGCAGGGTGTCCGAAGGTTGCCTGCGCACATCGTGTTCGCCCACCGAGACCGCGCCGGAATCGACATCGTAGAAGCGGGCGGCCAAGCGCAGCAGGGTGGTCTTGCCGGAACCACTGGGTCCGACGATGGCGGTGGTGGTGCCGGCGGGGACGGTGAAGGTCAGATCCGACAGGACCGGTTCGCCGGGGCGGTAGCCGAAGCTCACCTCGTCGAAGACCACCGCGGGCGCACCGGGGGTGACCGGTTCGGTCGCGGCGGGCAGGGGTGATTCGGCGAGCAGGTCGGTGATGCGGTCGGCGGCCGCGGCGGCCGAGCGCAGGGCCGTACCCAGCTGGGCGGCCTGGTTCACCGGTTCGATGAAGCGCGCGCTCACCGCGATCAGCGCGATGGCCGCGGCGGCCGAGATCGCGCCATCGGTCACCTGGACGACCGCGATATACGCGAGCACCAGGAACACGGCCTGCACGAACAGCGCGAACACGGTCAGCCCCGGCACGGTCGCGACCATCATCTTCAGCACGGCCGAACGTTGCCGCACCAGTGCCGAATCCAGCTTCTTGTTCCCCGCGCCGACCGCACCGAACGCGCGCAGCACCGGCTGGGCCTGCGCGAACTCCACCACCCGCGAGTCGGCCTCGGCCGCGGCGGCGTGCAGCCGGGCGTCGGCGCCGGTGTAGGCGCGATTGGCGAGATTGTTCACCAGGTAGAGCACCGGTGCGGCGAGCAACATCGCCACGCCCACGCGCCAGTCGATGAACAGCATCCCGATCGCGACGACCAGCGGCACGATGACGCCGGTGAGCACCTTGGTGAGCAGATAGGCGATCAGGCCCTGCATTTCGCGCACCTGCTCGACCATCACCCGCGAGAGTGGGCCCGCGTCACGATCTTCGAACCAGCCCAGCGGCAACGCGTTGAGCTGATCGCCGAGCCGGGTCTGCAGACCGCGCTGCATGCCGAGGCCGATCCGCAGACCGATCACGGCCTGCAGGTAACCGAAGACGACCACACCGGCCACGGCGACGGCCATGCCGAGCGCCCACAGCCACGCGCCGCTCAGATCGTCACCGAACAGCGCTTCCAGCACCGGAACCAGCAGCAGATACGCGATGGCCTGGCACAGCGCCTGCACCACGATCACGCCGAGCAGCCGCGAGATCAGGGGGGCGAACTCGTCGGGGACGAGCCGGAAAACCTTGCGAATCATCGTGTTTCCTCCACCAGGGCGAGCGCGCCGAGGGCAGCTTCGTTGATCTCCCACAGCCGCTGATACAGGCCACCGCCGGCCCGCAGTTCCGCGTGCGTGCCCTGTTCGACCAGGGTTCCGTTGTCCATCACCAGGATTCGATCGACTCCGGTGATGGTGTGCAGGCGGTGCGCGATGACCAGCACCGTGCGCCCGGCGACCAGGGCCGCCAGTGCGTCCTGGACCGCGGCCTCGGATTCGGGATCGGCGAACGCGGTCGCCTCGTCGAGGACGAGGACCGGGGTGTCGGCCAGCAGTGCGCGGGCGATCGACAGCCGCTGCGCCTCGCCGCCCGACAGCGTGGCGTCGACGCCGATCTCGGAGTCGTAGCCGCGGGGCAGCGCCAGGATCCGGTCGTGGATCTGAGCGGCCCTGGTGGCGCGTTCGATGGCCTCGGTGTCCGCGCCGGGGCGGGCCAGCAGGAGGTTCTCGCGAATGGTGCCACGGATCAGGCGCACGTCCTGGAACACGAATCCGACCGTGCGATAGAGCTCTTCGCTGGTGAATTCGCGAATATCGCGGCCGTCGATGGTGATTCGCCCCGCACCCACGTCGTAGAAGCGCGGCAGCAGCTTCGCCAGGGTCGACTTACCGGAACCGCTCGGGCCGACCAGGGCGGTGATGGTGCCGGGGGTCAATTCGAGGTCGATGCCGCGCAGCACGTCGTGGCCGGTGCGGTAGGCGAACTCGACGCCTTCGAAACCCACGATGCCGGTCTGCGCGCCCGCGGGCGTTTCGGCGATCTCCAGTTCCGGGGTCTGCAGGAGTTCGTGCAGGCGCAGGGCCGCGGCGCCACCGGCGCGCAGGGCCTGCGAACCGTAGCCGAGGCCGAGCAGCGAACTGCCGATACCCAGCCCGACCAGCAGGAACGGCAGCAGATCGAGCGGGTCCACCCAGTCGAGTCCCACACCGGCGAGACCACCGAGGACCACCACCAGCATGACGAACACGGGCATCACCACGATGTCGGAGGCCGCCTGCACACGAATGATCGGCGTCTTCATCCGATGCGCCGCCTGGACCTGACCTTCGACGGCGTCCTGGAACTCCCTGTGCGCCTTGCCCGCCTGACCGAACGCCCGGACCACCTGGATACCGTCGACGAACTCGACCGTGGCGGCGGACAGCCGACGCTCCCACCGGGTGTACACCGCGAGGCGATCGCGGCCGTCGCGGTCCATGATCTTGCTGAACAGGATCATGTAGGCGATCAGCGGAATCATCAGAACCAGCGTGAGTCGCCAGTCGACGGTGAACAGGTAGCCGAGAGTGACCAGCGGGACCACCAGCGCGCCGATGAAATCGAGGCGGGCGTGCGCGACCAGGAAGTGCAGGGCGTCGACATCGTCGCGCAGATAGCCTTTGACCTCACCGGAGCTGCGCTCGCCGAACCAGCCGAGCGGCACCCGGGTGAGCTTGGCCGCGAGCAGCCTGCGCAGCGTGAGCTGGTAGCCGGCGTCGACCGCGTGCGACCAGCTCAGTGCCACGACCTGGAGCAACGCCCGCACAACGAGCACGATCACGGCCGCGCCGAACAGCCACCACACCCGGTCGGTGTCGACCGGAGAGTTCAGCAGTTCACGGCAGGCCGCCACGATCAGCAGGAACGGGACAACCGAGCACACCGAGGCGAGCGCGACGATCAGGCTCGCCACCGTCAGCATCCCCGATACCGGTGCCAGAATCTCCTTGCGCGCCAGCGCTTCCCGCTGCTTCTGCGCTTTCGCTGCCGCCTTGGGCAGCCGGTTCCCCGACTCCGCCCCCGGCGGCGGCGCTACCTGCACCGTCATATCGTTCTCGCCTCTCGACCTGTCCGCGGCAACTCCGCCAAAGGTAGGTTAGCCTAAGTTGAGTGCTTGTGGACGATCGGGGAAGGTTGTGTGAACTGCCCGTCAACCCGTCGGCAATTCACTCTTTCGGGCGTAATTTCCTCCCTACCTCTTGATCTCGTGTAGCGGTGGGAGAACGAAAATGTTTGTCACGTCAATCATTTCAGCAATCGCCGATTGCCATTCCGACCCTGGAAAGCTGTCGCCCGAACAGGCGCATCGGGCGATGCAGATACATCTCGAATGCAGCGTCGACCTGTGCCGGGTGCGACGGCGTGCGCGTCAAGTCCTCGTCGAAGCGAAACTGATGGTGCTCGATCAGCGGGCAGGTTAGCGATTGAGCGACGGAATTGCGGGAATGCGTTTCCCATGTTCACTCCGCTGCCTTCTTCGGCCGCCTGGTTACACCGGGACGCGCGTACCGGATTCGAGGTCACGTATTTCCGTGACGATGCGCGCGGAGTTCTCGTCGAAGGGTGCGCGACGGCGGTCGAGGACGGGATCACCTGGGTGATCGACTACCGGCTGCGGCTCGACGGGAGCTGGCACACCCGGTCGGCGCAGATCGTCGGACGGTATCCCGAGGGCAGGCGGTCGGTGACCGTGCAGTCCGATGGGCTGGGGCGCTGGCAGGTCGACGGCACGGTCGCGCCCGAGCTCGACGGGTGTCTCGATATCGATCTCGAGGCGTCGGCGTTCACCAATGCCTTGCCGGTGCACCGCCTCGGGCTCGCGGTCGGCGACGGTGCCGACGCGCCCGCCGCCTATGTGCGCGCCGCCGACCTCACCGCGGCCCGATTACCGCAACACTATCGCCGGATCGCCGACGGGGTAGGTCAGCGCTACGACTACCGTGCTCCCGAATTCGACTTCCACGCCACCCTGGACTACGACGAGTCGGGTCTGATCATCGACTACCCCGGGCTGGCCACACGCACCGCGTGATCGACGACGTCGAGCAGGTTCCGAGGGGCCGAGAGCACCCGGCTCCACCGGCTCGACAACACTTCTTCCTATGCGACGTAGGCAGCAGCCGCCGCTGCCGAAACGGCACGGCCTCGATCCCGCCCGACTCCGGCTCCCGGAGGACGGGCAGTGGACGACCGTGCGCGACCACCTCGTCGAGCGGTTGCCGCGGGTGGATCCGGCCAGGATCGACGCGATGCTGGTGGCGGGCGAGATCGTGGATCTGGAAGGTCCGCTGAGACCCGACGCGCCGTTCGTGCCGGGCGGCGCCGTATGGTTCCACCGCGATCTGCCCGTCGAGACCGAGGTGCCGTTCGAGATCGGGATCGTGCACCGCGACGACGACATCCTCGTGATCGACAAGCCGCACTTCCTGGCGACGATCCCGCGCGGTCAGCACATTCTCCAAACGGCGCTGGTGCGGTTGCGCAACGAGCTCGAACTGCCCGACCTGATCCCGGCGCACCGACTGGACCGGGTCACCGCGGGCCTGCTGCTGTTCGTGGTGAATCCGGCCCGGCGCGGCGCCTATCAGACGATGTTCCACCGCAAGACCGTGCGCAAGGAGTACGAGGCCATCGCGCCCTACGATCCCGCGCTCGCGCTGCCGCGGACCGTGCGCAGCCGGATCATCAAGGAGAAGCAGGTGCTCGCCGCTTTCGAGGTGGACGGCGAGCCCAATGCCGAGACCGAGGTCGACCTGGTCGAACACCGCGACGGGCTCGGGCGCTACCGCCTTCGCCCGCACACCGGTCGAACCCATCAGCTGCGCCTGCATATGAACGGGCTCGGCGTGCCGATTCTCGGCGACGATTTCTACCCCGTGATCACCGATAAGTCGGTCGACGATTACACGCGGCCGTTGCAATTGCTGGCGGCCTCGCTCGAATTCACGGATCCGATCAGCGGGGCCCCGCGACGGTTCGAGACGCGGCGCGAGTTGCAGGCCTGGACCGATATGGCCGGATGGTCCGGGTCGGCTGTCGAGTAGCTCACAGCACCGCGCCGACTGTCGATCTTGGTGGGCTCATTCCGGGCCGCTCAACGCAGGGGTAGCGGGTTTTCACGCATTCACCGGACCGTTTTCGTTTCGTGATATTTCCGTACACTCGGTCGGGTGCCCGTACCCGCCGTCGCCGATTCCCCGCCGAAGCTCCATGCCTACATCGATATCGCGGTGGTCGTCGTCGTGCTGGCAGGCACCAATCTGATCGCTCACTTCACGACCGCGTGGGCCAATATCGTCACCGTTCCCGTCGCGGCGTTCGCGCTCTTGGCGCTGATGCGCAGGCGGGGGCTGGGCTGGGCGGAACTCGGGCTGTCACCCAGGCACTGGAAGCGCGGCACGGTGTACGCGCTCGGTGCCGTCGGGATCGTGCTCACCGCGGTCGCGATCGGCGCTCTCTTGCCGCTCACCAGGCCGTTCTTCCTCGCCGATCGCTACGCCACGATCTCGGGCGCACTGATCGCGTCGATGATCGTGATCCCGCTGCAGACGGTGATCCCCGAAGAACTCGCCTTCCGCGGGGTACTGCACGGCACACTCGACCGGGTCCTCGGTGTCCGCGGGCTCTTCGCCGCCGGCTCGCTGATGTTCGGCCTCTGGCACATCGCGTCTTCGTTCGGCCTCACCTCCGGCAACAAGGGACTGTCCAGCATCGTCGGCGGCGGCGTGCTCGGCCAAATGGCCGGGATAGCACTCGCCGTAGCGGCCACGGCCGCCGCGGGCGTCGTGTTCACCTGGCTGCGCCGCCGCAGCGGTAGCCTTCTCGCACCCATCGCCCTGCACTGGTCGCTCAACGGCGCGGGCGCACTCGCCGCCGCCGTCGTCTGGCACACCGCCCTGCGCTGAAGCCGACCCGAGCTGGGCAGTTGAGCGGCGCGCTGTCGGCCGAGTGTTGTGCATCAGTCGAACGCAGCAGGCGCCTGGTGATCGAGTGTCCAGAAGTCAGCGCTGAGGCTATCGCCGCGTTGTGATGGCGTGGAATACTGGCGACAATTTCTGGCATGACAACATGCCAGATGTAGCGGTTTCCACCGAGAGGGCATGTCCGCCATGAAACGTACGCACACCGGCAGGGTCGTCGCGGTGACCGGCGGTGCCGCTGGGATCGGGCTGGAGATCGCGCGGCAGTTCGCAGGCGCGGGGGCTCGGGTGTGTCTCGGTGACCTGTCGGGCAGCGCGGCGCGCGCGGCCGCGGCCGGGCTGCCGGGAACTGTGCACGGGTGCGAACTCGATGTGACCGACGAGCGGTCGTTTCATGACTTTCTCGCCGTCACCGAGGCGATCCTCGGACCGATCGACGTGCTCGTCAACAATGCCGGGGTGATGTGGGTCGGGTCGTTCGACGCCGAACCCGACAGCGCGACCGCGCGCATGCTCGCGGTGAATCTGCACGGAGTGATCCGCGGGGTGCGACTGGCGGCGCCTGCGATGCGGACACGCGGGCGCGGGCACATCGTCACCATCGCGTCGATCGCGTCCAAGGTCTCCCCCGCCGGTGAAGCGACCTACGCCGCGACCAAACACGGAGTGCTCGGGTATCTGACAGCGGTTCGCGAGGAATTGCGCGGGAGCGGCGTGCGGTTGACGGCGATCATGCCCGGGGTGGTCGATACCGAATTGGCGGTCGGAACCGATACCGGCGCAGCACAATTGCTTCAGCCCAGCGATGTCGCCACGGCAGTGCTCGAGGTTGTCGCACGGCCGCGATTCGAGGTGACATTGCCCGCGCATCTCGGGCCGCTACTCGGCCTGTCCGGTGCGCTGCCACAGTGGTTGCGCGACTTCGTCTTGCGGCGAACGGTACCGAATCAGGTTGCGGCGGTGGCCGGATCGTCGAGCCGCGCGTCGTATGAGAAACGGCTGCTCGACGGCGACACCGATTCCTGAATTCCGGCGTGTCGCCGCCGGGGATTCGGCGGAATCGACTCGTTGTCGTTGACCGGGGCACGGTCGGCGTTTACGCTCTCTGGCAATCACACATATGTTCGATAGTCCATATGTTCGAGTGGCGGAAGGCGCGACATGTCCGACGATCGGTTGAGCGAGAATGCCGCGATCGCGCCGAACACCGAGATCACGGCGCTCGCCCAGCAGGTCGCCACAGCCCGCGACAAGCTCCCCCTCCAACACGACACGGCCCTCTACGACGCGCTCTCCGACGACGAGATCCGCGCCGAACGGGAACTGGCCGAATGGATTCGCACGCAGCGGCGCACACAGCGTCGGCGCGCCGTGGGCGACGAGCTCGCCGCCGAACAACGCGACCGCCGCACCAGCGCCCTCATCCGCCGCACCGACGAAGCCGACGCGCGCTGGCATCGCAAGGCGCTGGCCGCACGACGACGGGTGTCGAGCGCCGACGCGCGCCTGGCCCAGCTGTACCGGCGGTCGGAATGGTCATCGCGCGCGCTGATCGGGGTCGTCGTTCTCGGCATGGTGTGGGCCGGGGTCAACGTGCAACGCAATCTCGTGCCGAGCGGCGACATGAGCGACCCGCTGTACTGGCTCAGCTACGGCATCGAGGCGATGATCTCGATCCCGATCATCGTCATCATGGTCACCGCGACCACCGCGGCCCGCTGGGGGCGTGAGTTGGAACGCGGCAAGGTAATCGTGTTCGAACTCGCCCTGCTCGGCACCACCATCGCCTTGAACGCGGGCCCCCACCTGGCCGCCGGATCCTTCGGTCGCGCAGCCGAATTCGCCATCGCCCCGGTGATGGTGGGTGTGGTGATCTGGTTGCACGCGTGGGTCTCCGCTCGGTACGCGATGTTGATCGAGAGTGCCTCCGTCGAATTGCCAGGGGACGCCGGGTATTCCGCATCCGAACGGATGGCTTCTCATGCGTTCCCGCAGCAGGCGGCCGACTCCCTCGCCGCCGACAGGCAGGCGCTCGGGCACACTCTGAGGATCGCAGTCGCGCCCGAACTCCGATCACCGCTGATCGACCCGGCTGTCGTCAGCTCGACCGCTCCGCATTCGGCGGCGAAACACGACCTCCGTGCAACCGCGACCCCCACCGACGTCGCGACTGCCGCGACATTCGGCGGGCACGAGGCCGCGACCGAGGCGACCGAGGCGACCGAGGCGACCGAGGATCTCGAGTTCGCCGCCGTGAAAACAGCGTCCGCCGCAGGCACCGACGAATTGATCTCCACCACAACCGGAACGGCTTTCGAGACCGCCGCGGCTTCCGAGCAGGCGAACCCCGCCGACAGCCTCGACCAGCCGATCGTCTCGGAGCCGGTGGTTCGCGATACCTCGGCGCCGCTGGTCGCAGCGGCCGAGGGCATCGCAGCGCCGTCGGCCGAACGCACCTACCCGCACGGCCTGCGCCGCCCGTCCGCCGACAAGCCGAGCGCCCCCGGCACCCTCGAACTCATCCACAAGGCGGCCGCCGACCATCGCCGTAACGGCACCGAGCACGTCGGCCGGACCACTGGGGTCGCCGCGACCTTGCGGCGAATACCGGTCACCGCCGCCGCGCACTCCCCTGCGGGCGAAGCAACCGGTACCGACCCGGTTCCCGAGGCGACGATGCACGCCGGCACCGTCGCCCGTGACCCTGATGGCGACACTCCACCGATCACCGATCCGGTAACGGTGCACAACGATCCCCAGCCCCCCGCCGCGGAGCCGGAGCAACTGACCCTCACCGCCGAACCCGGCGAGCAACTGGCCTTGCAGCCGGCGCCCGCACCACACACCGAGCCCACCCCAGAGCCGGCCGAATCCACCGCCCCAGTCCCCGAGCGGACAGACACCACCGCCTCGACCTCAGCGCCGACGGCAGCCGTCTCGCACCCGACAACAATCCCCGCTGCCGATCTCGACGAGCCCGCGGTACCGGACCCGGTCGACCTGGACGTCCCCGACGAAGACGACGACGATCTCCCGGCCCCCGACGACTTCGACTTCGACGAAGACACCGAGGTCCGCGCCCTGGCCCGCCGCATCGCCCACCGCAGCCCCCTGCGCCTGACCCTCGACCAGATCGAAGAGATCCTCGAACTCACCGACCAGTCCTGGTCGGCTCGCAGCATCGGCAGCGAAGTCGGCGTCCCCAGCAGCACGGTCACCAACATCGTCGAATTCGCCCACAAGATCCGCCAGCCCTACGCCTTCACCGGCTGACCCGGCCCACACCGCAAAAGGCCCGCCCCCTAACACCGGGTGCGGGCCTTTGTCATGTGACGGCATCGGGTCGTCGAACGACGATGGCCCGCTTCCCCAGAGGGAAACGGGCCATCGTACAAACGATCTCGATGGATCGAGGAGGGACCTTACTTGGCCTTCTCCAGGACCTCGACCAGACGCCAGCGCTTGGTGGCCGACAGCGGACGGGTCTCCATCAGCTGAACGTGGTCGCCGACGTGGGCGATCTCGTTCTCGTCATGCGCCTTCACCTTGGAGGTGGTGCGAATGATCTTGCCGTAGAGCTTGTGCCGGTGACGATCTTCCAGCTCGACGACGATCGTCTTGTTCATCTTGTCGGAGACAACGTAGCCGCTGCGTACCTTGCGGCTGTTGCGCTCTTCGGTGTTCTCGCTCATGCCGCATCTCCCTTGCCAGCGGGCGCCGTGGCCAGGCCGAGCTCGCGCTCACGCATGACCGTGTAAATGCGCGCGATCTCGTGGCGGACGACGCGCAGTCGACGGTTGTTGTCGAGCTGACCCGTCGCCATCTGGAAGCGCAGGTTGAACAGCTCTTCCTTCGACTCGCGCAGGCGTGCCACGAGCTCTTCTTCGTTGAGCTCACGGAGCTCTGCGGCCGGTGTTTCGGTAGCCATCAGAACTGCTCCTCCCTGGTCACGATCCTGCATTTCATCGGGAGCTTGTGCATCGCGCGGCGCAGGGCCTCACGAGCGGTCTCCTCGTTGGGGTAAGACATCTCGAACATGACCCGACCGGGCTTCACGTTCGCGACCCACCACTCCGGCGAACCCTTACCGGAACCCATGCGGGTTTCGGCCGGCTTCTTCGTGAGCGGGCGGTCGGGGTAGATGTTGATCCAGATCTTGCCGCCACGCTTGATGTGGCGGGTCATTGCGATACGCGCCGACTCGATCTGACGGTTGGTGACGTAGGCGGGCTCGAGAGCCTGGATGCCGTACTCACCGAAGGCCACCGCGGTGCCGCCCTTGGACATGCCCGAGCGACCGGGGTGGTGCTGCTTGCGGTGCTTGACGCGACGGGGCATCAGCATGCGTCAGCCCTCCTTGTTCTCTGCCGGAGCCTCCGCCACTGCAGTGGCGGCGCGACCGACCTCGGTGCTGGTCGCGGTGGTGCCAGTGGCGCCGGACCGACGAGGGCGGCTCGGACGCTCGCGACGCGGGCGCTCCGGAGCGGCGGCGGCGGCGTTCAGTTCACGACGACCACCGACGATGTCACCCTTGTAGATCCAGACCTTCACACCGATGCGACCGAAGGTGGTCTTGGCCTCGTAGAGGCCGTAGTCGATGTCCGCACGCAGCGTGTGCAGCGGAACACGACCTTCACGGTAGAACTCCGAGCGCGACATTTCGGCGCCACCGAGGCGGCCCGAGCACTGCACACGGATGCCCTTGACGTTCGGCGAACGCATGGCCGACTGAATGGCCTTACGCATCGCACGACGGAACGCCACACGGTTGGACAGCTGCTCGGCCACACCCTGAGCAACCAGCTGCGCATCCGACTCGGGGTTCTTGACCTCGAGGATGTTCAGCTGAACCTGCTTCTTGGTGAGCTTCTCCAGCTCGGCGCGGATGCGGTCGGCTTCCGCGCCACGACGACCGATCACGATGCCGGGACGCGCGGTGTGGATATCCACACGGACGCGATCACGGGTGCGCTCGATCTCGACCTTCGAGATGCCTGCCCGCTCCATGCCAGTGGCGAGGAGCTTGCGGATCTGAACGTCTTCCTTCACGTATTCCGCGTACTGCTTGTCCGCGTACCAACGCGACTTCCAGTCGGTGGTGATACCGAGGCGGAAGCCATGGGGGTTAATTTTCTGTCCCATTTACTTTGCCCCTCCCTTCCGGCGGCTACGAGTGGCAGCGCCGGTGGTGGGCACGCTCTCGACCTCGATGGTGATGTGGCTGGTGCGCTTACGAATCCGGAACGCACGGCCCTGGGCCCGCGGCTGGAAACGCTTCATGGTGGCGCCCTCGTCGACAAAAGCAGTCGAGATGACCAGGGTGGCCGGGTTGAGGCCGAGGTTGTTCTCGGCGTTCGCCGCGGCCGAAGCCACGACCTTGGCCACGGGCTCGCTGGCAGCCTGCGGTGCGAACCGCAGGATCGCCAGCGCGTCCTCGACGCTCTTGCCGCGGACCAGGTCCACGACTCGACGGGCCTTCATCGGGGTGACCCGAACGTGCTTGGCGGTTGCGCGTGCAGTCGGGTTCTGAATGGTTTCAGTCATCGCCGCTTGCTCTTCCGGTCGTCCTTGACGTGGCTCTTGAACGTCCTGGTCGGCGCGAACTCACCGAGCTTGTGGCCGACCATGTTGTCCGAGATGAACACCGGCACGTGCTTGCGACCGTCGTGGACGGCGAAAGTGTGCCCGATGAAATCGGGGATGATGGTCGAGCGACGCGACCAGGTCTTGATGACCTGCTTCGTGCCCTTTTCGTTCTGCACGTCCACCTTCGCGAGGAGGTGGTCGTCGACGAACGGGCCCTTCTTGAGGCTGCGTGGCATTTCTTACCTCCTCCTTAGCGCTTCTTGCCGGTCTTACGACGGCGAACGATGAGCTTGTCGCTCGGGCGGTTGGGCTTGCGGGTGCGGCCCTCAGGCTGACCCCACGGGGAGACCGGGTGGCGACCACCGGAGGTCTTACCCTCACCACCACCGTGCGGGTGGTCGACCGGGTTCATGACGACACCACGGACGGTAGGACGACGGCCCTTCCAGCGCATACGGCCGGCCTTGCCCCAGTTGATGTTCGACTGCTCGGCGTTGCCGACCTCGCCGACGGTGGCGCGGCAGCGCACGTCGACACGGCGGATTTCACCCGAAGGCATACGAAGGGTCGCGTACGGCCCTTCCTTGCCCAGCAGCTGAATGCTCATTCCGGCGGAACGAGCCATCTTGGCGCCGCCGCCCGGACGCAGCTCCACGTTGTGGATCGTGGTACCGGTCGGGATGTTGCGCAGCGGCAGGTTGTTACCCGGCTTGATGTCGGCCGTGGGGCCGGACTCGATCGGGCTGCCCTGCTTGATGCCCTTCGGCGCGATGATGTAGCGCTTCTCGCCGTCGGCAAAGTGCAGCAGTGCGATGTTGGCGGTGCGGTTGGGGTCGTACTCGATGTGAGCGACCTTGGCCGGGATGCCGTCCTTGTCCAGCCGACGGAAGTCGATCAGACGGTAGGCACGCTTGTGACCGCCACCGCGGTGACGCGTGGTGATGCGACCGTGCGCGTTACGACCACCGGACTTGGTGAGCGGGCGCAGCAGCGACTTCTCCGGCGTCGACCGGGTGATCTCGGCGAAGTCCGAGACGCTGGAGCCACGACGGCCCGGCGTTGTCGGCTTGTATTTACGGATTGCCATGAGTTCTTCTCGCTTTCTGGAGTCCCAGGCGCTTACGCGACCGGTCCTCCGAAGATCTCGATGGGCTTGCTATCGGCCGAGAGGGTCACGAGTGCGCGCTTGGTGTCCTTGCGCTTTCCGTAACCGAATTTGGTCCGCTTGCGCTTGCCCTGACGGTTGGCGGTATTGACGCTGGTGACCTTGACGCCGAAAACCTTCTCGACGGCGATCTTGATCTGCGTCTTGTTCGAATCCGGGTGCACCAGGAAGGTGTAGGTGCCTTCCTCGATCAGCCCATAGGACTTCTCCGAGATGACCGGTGCGAGCAGGATGTCGCGGGGGTCGGCGATGGTGCTCACTTGCTCTCCTCCTGGGCCGCCTCGGCGGGACCGTGAACGAAAGCGTTCAGGGCCTCGACGCTGAACACCACGTCGTCGCTGTTGAGCACGTCGTAGGTGTTGAGCTGATCCGGGGCGATCGGCAGCACGTTCTGCAGGTTCGCCACGCTCTTCCACGCGGCGACGTCCTCGCGGCCGACGACGACCAGGAACTTCTTGCGGCCCGAGAGCTCGGCCAGGAAGTCCTTGGCAATCTTGGTCGACGGGTTCTGACCCGCGACCAGTTCGGTGATCACGTGGATGCGCTCGTTGCGGGCCCGGTCGGAGAGGGCACCGCGCAGGGCGGCGGCCTTCATCTTCTTGGGGGTCCGCTGGCTGTAGTCACGCGGCTGCGGGCCGTGGACGGTGCCACCGCCGGCGAACTGCGGCGCACGGGTCGAGCCCTGACGGGCGCGGCCGGTGCCCTTCTGGCGGTACGGCTTCTTGCCACCACCGGAGACCTCGCCACGAGTCTTCGTGGAGTGGGTGCCCTGGCGAGCGGCGGCCAGCTGAGCGATGACGACCTGGTGCATCAGCGCGACGTTGGCGGTCACGTCGAAGATCTCCGAGGGGAGTTCGACGGTGCCTTCGGTCTTGCCGCCTGCGGCCTTAACGGTCAGCGTCAGGTTGGCCTTCTTGTCGAGGCTGGTCATGCGTGCGCACCACCCTTCACGGCGCTCTTGACGATCACGACGTTGCCCTTGCGGCCAGGGATAGCACCCTTGACCAGGAGCAGGCCGTTCTCGGCGTCGACCTTGTGAACCGAGAGGTTCTGCGTGGTGACGCGGTCGTTACCCATACGACCCGACATGCGCATGCCCTTGAACACGCGGCCGGGAGTGGCACAGCCACCGATGGAACCCGGGCGACGGTGCACAGCCTGCGCACCGTGCGAGGCGCCCTGGCCCTTGAAGCCGTGACGCTTCATGGTGCCGGCGAAGCCCTTGCCCTTGCTGATTCCGGTCACGTCGACGTAGGTGCCCTCTTCGAAGACATCAGCCGAGAGTTCCTGGCCGATCTCGAAGGTGGAGGCATCCGCGACGCGGATCTCGGTGACGTGGCGGCGCGGGGTGACACCGGCCTTGGCGAACTGGCCGGAAGTCGGCTTGTTCACCTTGCGCGGGTCGATGGCGCCGAAAGCGATCTGCACGGCCGAATAGCCGTCGCGCTCCACGGTACGAATCTGGGTGACCACGTTCGGGCCCGCCTTGATGACGGTGACCGGGACGACGCGGTTCTTCTCGTCGAAGACCTGGGTCATGCCGAGCTTGGTGCCCAGGATGCCGGCTGCGGGCCGGTTCTTGTTGTCAGTCATGTCTCGAGTCCCCGTCACTGAATGTTGACGTCGACGCTGGCCGGGAGGTCGATGCGCATGAGCGCGTCCACCGTCTTCGGCGTCGGGTCGAGGATGTCGATGAGGCGTTTGTGCGTGCGCATCTCGAAGTGTTCGCGCGAGTCCTTGTACTTGTGCGGCGAACGGATGACGCAGTAGATGTTCTTCTCGGTCGGCAACGGCACAGGCCCGACCACACGGGCGCCGGTGCGGGTCACCGTTTCCACGATCTTGCGCGCTGACGCGTCGATCGCCTCGTGGTCATAGGCCTTGAGCCTGATGCGGATCTTTTGTCCCGCCACGCTAAGTGTCCTTTTCTCCGCTTTCCTTCGTGGTCACAGGAGCTGAACTCCCGCACCACCCTCAATTTGCACAGCCCGAACACAAGAAAGACGCCTCAGCGTGGTTTCCCACTGAAAGACCCGCAACCAGGGCGCACCAAAAGGCACTACCTAGTCCTCGCCGCTGTTCATCTGTCATGGTTCTCCGGCCCACGCGGTCGGGCGTGTCGCCCTAACGCTTATTCTCCGACCCCGGTCATCTGCTCACCATCGGTCGGAAGTGCGTGGTACCGAACGTATCCACACCGGTGAACCGGCGAGATACAAACTACTGCTCCCCCTGCCCGGACCATCCGCTCCGAGGAGTCGGTCGATCCTGCGCAAGGCAACCCGAACAGTATGCACCATGCCGACGACGTCCTTCAAATCGGGGGTCATGAGGTATCGATCACGCCCACAGGGGGCTTCCACCTCGACCGCACCGCCGGCTGGGCTGTACCGATGAATGGTAGCTGGCTTGTCGCCCCGCCTGACCACCGGAGGGTTACCACAGAACTTACTTTTGAGTAAGATAGTGCTCATGACACAGGAAACCGCGACCTACCGCGGCTGGAAGAAGCTGCCCGACAATCGCATCGGGCACGCGCTGTTCTCGCTCGGCATGGTCGCCCGGGTCCCCTACTTCGGCACCGTGCTCCCCCAGGTGATCCGCCTCGAGCCCGGCGTCTGCGAGGTGACCTCCCCGAAGTGGTTCGGCATCCACAACCACCTCGGCACCTTCCACGCGATCGCGGCCTGCAATCTCGCCGAGGTGGCGATGGGCATGCTCAGCGAGGCCACCGTCCCCACCACCCACCGCTGGATCCCCAAGTCGATGAACGTCCAGTACCTGGCCAAGGCGGAATCCGGGCTGCGTGCCGTGGCGAAGCTCGACGAGATCCCCGACTTCGCCGCGATCACCAAGGGCCAGGAACTGACGGTCCCCGTCTCGATCTACGACAAGGACGGCATCGAGGTCGTGCACGCCGACATCACCACCTGGGTGTCGCCACGCTGATCACGGCCACGTGAACCGCGGCACCGGTACGGTTGTGGGCCAGGCAACAAAGGACGGGGAGTTCGATGTTGGAAGTCGCCCATGTGACGCGGCGGTTCGGGGAGAACGTGGCGGTCGACGACGTGTCGTTCGCCGTCCTGCCCGGTGCGCTGACCGGGTTCGTCGGGGGTAACGGGGCGGGCAAGACCACCACCATGCGAATGATCATGGGCGTCTTGGCCGTTCAGTCCGGCGAGATGCGGTGGGACGGACGGACGGTGACCGAGCTGGACCGGCGCTCGTTCGGCTATATGCCCGAGGAGCGGGGGCTCTATCCCAAGCAGCCGGTGCTCGACCAGCTCGTGTACCTGGCGCGCTTGCGTGGACTGCCCGCCGACAAGGCCAAGGCGCGTACCGAAAGCCTGCTGGAGCGGTTCGATCTGGGCACGCGCGGCAAGGACAAGCTCGAATCGTTGTCGCTGGGCAATCAGCAACGCGTCCAGATCGCGGCGGCGGTGATCGCGCAGCCGTCGGCGCTGATCCTGGACGAACCGTTCTCCGGGCTCGACCCCATGGCCGTGGATTCGATGGTGGAGTTGCTGCGCGAGTACGCCGATCAGGGCGTGCCGGTGCTGTTCTCGTCGCATCAACTGGATCTGGTGGAGCGGCTGTGCGATCAGCTGGTCGTGCTCGCCGCGGGCCGGGTGGTCGGGCAGGGCTCGGTCGAGGAGCTGCGGTCCACCGGTGGCTCGCGGTATCGGCTGGTGCTCGAAGACGATGCGGGGTGGTTGTGGGGGTATCCGGGGGTTCGGGTGGTCGAGAGTACCGGGCGGGGTGTGTTGTTCGAGGTCGACGGCGGCGGCACCGACGGGGTGCTGAAGGAGGCGCTGTCGCGGGGTTCGGTGCGCGAGTTCACCGAGGTGCGGCCGACGGTCGCCGAGATCTACCGGGAGGTGACGGCATGAGAGTTCAGCGCCTGGCGGCGGTAGCTCAGGTGACCACGGAGGGCGCCCGATCATGCCGAGCAGACGCGTGAACGGCGTGTGGCGGATCGTCGCCGCGCGGGAGATCGCGGTGAAACTGCGTGACCGCAACTTCGTCATCTCGACGGTGGTGACGCTCGTGGTGATCGTCGCGTCGCTGATTCTCACCGGGTTCCTCAGCAGCAGACCCGACAAGATCGATGTGGCGATCGCCGGTTCGGACACCTCTGTCGTGCTCGAAACGGCGAACACCCTGGCCTCCGGCGCCGGTACCGACACCAGCTTCACCGCACGGCCCGTCGCCGACCGGGCCGCGGTCGAGCAGCTGGTGCGCGAGGACGCGGTCGACGTGGGCCTGGTCCCCGCCGAACCCAGCGGGTGGCAGCTGATCGGCAAGACCGCCGAGGACGACGCCGCGGCCACCTACATCACCGCCGCCGCCCAGCAGCTCGCGTTGCAGCGCAATGCCGCCGCCGCGGGCGTTTCGCTCGACGAATTGGGGCGCGGTGCCACCGTGACCTACGGCTTGCTCGAGCAGGGCGCGATCGATCCCGGGCTCGCCAAGAGCATCTCGTTCGTCTTCGCGTTCCTCTTCTACATGGCGTCGGTGTTGTTCGGCATGTCCATCGCGCAGAGCGTGGTCGAGGAGAAGCAGAACCGGATCGTGGAGATCCTGGCGAGTGCGATTCCGTTGCGGCAGTTGCTGATCGGCAAGGTCGTGGGCAACGCGGCGCTGGCCTTCGCGCAGTTGGCCGTGTTCGTCGGTGCCGGGCTGATCGGGTTGGCCGTCACCGGCAAGGGTGCTCAGCTGGGCCAGATCGCCGGGGCCGCGGGCTGGTTCATCGTCTTCTTCCTCGTCGGCTTCCTCGCCTTGGCGAGCCTGTGGGCTGTCGCGGGCGCGCTCGCCACTCGCAGCGAAGACCTCCAGTCCACCTCGACTCCGCTCGGGTTGCTCATCATGATCGTGCTGTTCGCGGGCATCTTCCTCACCGGCACCGCCCGTGTCATCGGCTCCTATGTCCCGATCATGTCCATCGTCGCCATGCCCGCCCGCCTGGCCGACGGCACCGCCGCCTGGTGGGAACCCTTCATCGCCCTCGCCCTGATGGCGATCGCCACCTACGGAATCGTCGTCATCGCCGAGAAGATCTACCGCCGCTCGCTGATGCAGACCCAAGCGCGCCTGACCATGCGCCAGGCCCTGGCCTTGGAGGACTAGGAATCGCGGCGTCGAGGCGGTGTGACGACCGGGTCACTGATGCTTGCGTGGCGATGGGTGGGGCCGATTGAATGCGGACGTGAGTGTTGTGCGGGAATTCGATATCTGTGTGGTCGGGCTGGGGCCGGCCGGGCGGGGGCTGGCGCATCGGGCCGCGGTGGCCGGGTTGCGGGTGGCCGCGGTGGATCCGCGGCCGGAGCGGCTGTTTCCGCCGACCTTCTCCTGCTGGATCGACGAACTGCCGCAGTGGCTGCCCGCGAGTGCGATCGCGCAGCGCATCGCGGCGCCGACAGTGTGGACCACAGGCAAGCATCGGATCGAGCGGCCGTATTGCGTGCTCTCCAAGGCTGGGCTGCACGCCGCGTTGGCCCTGGACGACGCGACCGTCTTCGCGGATCGGGCGCGGCGGGTGGACGCGCACGAGGTGGAACTCGCGGACGGGACGGTGATCTCGGCGGGGGCGGTGTTCGATACGCGGGGGCTGCCGACGTTGGGCCGGCGCAGGGCCGCCTCGGCGCACGGGATCTTCGTGGACGCGCAGACCGCGGCACCGATGGTCGCCGAAGGTGAAGGGCTGCTGCTGGACTGGCGGCCGGAGAACGGGGCGGGCCCGGACGAGCCGCCGTCGTTCCTCTACGCGGTACCGCTCGGGGACGGGACGGTGATCTTCGAGGAGACGAGCCTCGGGCTACGTGGCGGGATGCCGCAGCACGAGTTACGCAAGCGCACGCTGAACAGACTCGCGGCACACGGTATCCAGCTCACCGGCGACGAACCGCACGAAGCCGCCCACTATCCCCTGGATCAGCGGCCCTCGAAGAAAGGCACGGCGATCGCGGTGCCGTTCGGCTCGCGCGGCGGGATGATGCACCCGTGCACCGGCTACAGCGTGGCCGACTCCCTCGCGCTGGCCGACACCGCCGTCGCCGCGGTGCAGCGAGGCGAGGACCCGATCGGAGCCCTCTGGCCGTGGCAGGCCAGGGCAGTCTACTGGATGCGCATGCGTGGTCTGTGGGGTCTCGGCCGGCTCACCACCGATCAGTCGATCGCCATGTTCGACGCCTTCTTCACCGAATCCGAACGAGGTCAGCGGGCCCTGCTCTCGGCCCACGACGACTACACCGCCCTCGGCGCCGTGCTGTTCAACACCGTGGCCCACACCTGGCCGTTCCGCTGGCGCTACGACCTCGTCGGCTGGACCAACCGCGACCGCTGGCTCGACTACCCCTTCGCTCCCGCCGGCGCGGACTACCCCAGCCGATAACGCACTGATCGCCGCCACGACGTTCGCGGCGGCGATCAGGAGCGAGGCGGTCCGGGCTCAGGACGACTCGGCGGCCTTCTTGTAGCCGACGATCGCCGGGTAGGCGAAGACCGCGACCATGCCGACCGTCCAGGCGACGGTCTTCAGCAGCGGTTCAGCGACCGGCCCACCGTAGGACAGGCCCTTCATCGCATCGATGGCACAGCTCATCGGTTGATTGGCGACCACATCCTGCAACCAGGTCGGGTAGGCGAAGACGGGGACGAAGCCGGTGTTGAAGAACATCAGCAGCGTGTTGAGGATGCCGATGAGGCTGATCAGCATCACGCCCTCGGTGATCGTGGCCAGCGCGGTCACCATCACCGCGAACCCGATGCCGAACAGCACCGGAACCAGGACCAGCGCGATATTGGCGAACGGGTCCTCCATGAACAGGAACCCGAGCGGCACCGCGACGAGCAGCACGATCAGCGTGGTGAGCAGGATGCGCAGCATCTCGGCCAGCAGTCGGCCGGTCAGCAGCGAGGCCTTGTTGAGCGGCATCGTGTAGAACCGGCTGAGCAGCCCCGAAGCCTTCTCGCGCTTGAACCCGAGGGCACTCACCACCGCGCCGGTCATGGCCGCGACCAGGGTGAGCAGCGCGGCCTGGCCGTAGATGCTGGGGGCACCGGTGGCCGCGGTGATCGAGTCACCGAGCACGATCCGGAACATCAGCAGGGTCACCGCCGGGTAGGCGATGGTCTGGATGGTCGTCGACGGGTCGCGCAACCACACCATCAGCAGACGCTTGGTCTGGATCAGGCTGTGGGTGAACCACACCGACACCGAACCTTCCGGCTTGGTGTGCACCACCGGAAGGTCGGCCGCGGCCTCCTCGACCGAGGTCTTCTCGATTGTTGTCATGATCGCCTCACACTCGCCCACACAGCCAGTGGGAGGAAGAAAACTGCCAGTCCGCCGAGCCATACCAGCGACACCCACGTGCCCGCCCAGCTCAGATGACCCGCGGCCATATCGCTGAGGGTCTGGGCGAACTGCGAGATCGGCTGGTTGCGCGCGAACGGCCGCACCCACGACGGGAAGCTGGCCTCGGGCACGAACCCGGTCGACATCATGCCGAAGATCAGAATCGGCAGCGTGAGGGCCTGGCTGAGCGCCTCCGGGTTCTTGGTGAGGCTGCCGAGCGCGTCGGCGCCGAGCGTGAGCACCACGCCGACGGTCAGCGCGAATCCGCAGAACGCGAGCGCCTGCAACCAGCCGCCGGTGAACCGGAACCCGATCACATAGCCGTACCCGACCGTCGCGATCAGGGAGACGACCGACCGCACCAGACCCGCGCAGATGCGCGACATCAGCGGCACCAGCGAACCGATCGGCATGGTCTGCAACCGAGTGCTCAACCCGGTGAGCGCTTCGAACGCCGCGAGCTGCGCGTTCGACATCATCGTCATGGCCATCGTCTGCAGCACGACGATCGGCATCACGTACTGCGCGTAGTCGATGCCCTGGACCTTCATCACGTACCGCAACGGCAGGTAGAAGGCCACGGTCACCACGAGCGGAGTGAGCACCGCGACGATCAGCTCGCCCTTGGTGGCCATGGTGTGCACGATGCGCCCGGTCAGCGCGCGCCACTGCGCGAAACTGCTCGGGCGCACAGCGGGAAGCTCGGCGAACAAGCTGTTCGCCGCGGGGGTGGACACGCTCACTAGTGGCCGCCCGAGTGGCCGGTGATCGACAGGAACACGTCGTCGAGCGAGGGCCTGCGCAGCGCGATGTCGGCCAGGTCGATGCCCGCGGCGTCGAGCCTGCGCAGGGCCTCGGCGAGGGTGGCGGCGCCGTCGGGGGCCGGGATGGACACCTTGTCGGCACCGTCGGTCTCGGCGGCGACGGCGGCCGGGACCAGGTCACCGAGGGCCTTGACGGTCTGCGGGACGCGGCTCGGGTCGAGCGGCACGATCTCGCAGAAGCTGCCGCCGGTCTTGGCTTTGAGCTCGTCGGCGGTGCCCTCCGCGATGACGGTGCCCTTGTCGATGACGATGATGTTGTCGCTGAGCACGTCGGCCTCTTCGAGGTACTGCGTGGTCAGCAGCACCGTGATGCCCTGGTTCTTGAGCGCGGTCACCAGATCCCACACGCCCTGGCGGCTGCGCGGGTCGAGGCCGGTGGTCGGCTCGTCGAGGAACACCACCTCGGGCCGCACCACCAGCCCGCAGGCGATGTCGACGCGACGGCGCATGCCGCCGGAGTAGTTGCGCACGGCCCGCTTGCCCGCGCTCACCAAGTCGAATTCCTCGAGCAGCACTTCGGCGCGCTTGCGGGCGGCCGACTTGGTCAGGCCCATCAGGCGACCGAACAGCTCGAGGTTCTCCCGGCCGGTCAGATTCTCGTCGAGCGCGGCGTACTGGCCGGTCATCATGATCGAGCGGCGCACGCCCGCGGCATCGGTGAGCACGTCGTGCCCCGCGACGACGGCGGTGCCGGAGTCGGGACGGAGCAGGGTCGACAGGACCTTGACCATGGTGGTCTTGCCCGCGCCGTTGGGGCCGAGAATACCCAGCACACTGGCCTTGTCGGCCTGGAAACTGATGCCCTGCAAAGCGTGCACATCGCCGAACGACTTGCGCACGTCGGACACCAGCACCGCGGGTTCACTGTCGCTCGACGCGACGCCACCTGCGGGCGAATCCACTGAGATCGAACTCGGCATCAACTCTCCACCATCGGCCGGTGCGCACGGCCCTGGAAGAGACGAGCGCACGCGGAATAAATTCTTCCCGGTAAGTGATCCATACCGTTCGGCGCGATGTTACCGGTCCGGCGGTTTTCCGGGCCCGGTCTGCGTTGATGCGCCCGGTTTGCCGGGCGCTGCCTGCGACGCGCTGTGGTGTTGCTCACCTGGGCAGTGCAAGGGCAGTGCGCGAACCTTGTCGGCCGGGCCGCGCGCCCATACGCTGACAGCGGGGAAACACTCGTCTCACCGGCCCGCGCGCGGGCGTGTTCGATCTTGGGGAGGTGACCATGGTCGAGTCGGCTCCTACCGCCGCCGCGCCCGCCGGTCGATCCGATGTGCTCACGGCTTTCGATCCGCGCACCGGTGAACAGCTCGCGCAGTATCCCGTGCAGGGCACGGCCGAGGTCACCCGCGCTGTGCGCACCGCGCGCGCCACCCAGAACTGGTGGGGGGAACTCGCGTTCAGCGAGCGCAAGCACCTGCTCCTCGACTGGCGTCGCGAGATCGCCAGGAACGCAGGCGAGTTGGTGGAGCTGCTGCGCAGCGAGACCGGCAAACCGGAGGCCGACGCCACTCTCGAAGTGATGCTGGCGGTGGAGAATCTGGACTGGGCCGCCCGCAACGCCGAGCGCACGCTGGGCCGAAAGCGCCTGTCCACCGGCTGGTTCACCCGCAATCAGCACGCCTCCGTCGGCTACCTCCCGCTGGGCGTGATCGGCGTACTCGGCGCGTGGAACAACCCGGTCTTCACGCCGATGGGTTCGATCGCCTATGCCATGGCCGCTGGCAACACGGTGGTGTTCAATCCGCACGAACTCAGTACCGGTGTCGGCACCTGGCTGGCCGACAGCTGGGCCGCGGTATCGCCCGAACAGCCCGTGCTGCAAGCGGTTACCGGAAATTCGCGGACCGCTACCGCCCTGTGCAAGGCCGAGGTGGACAAGATCGCCTACGCCGGGCCCGAAGCGCGCGGACGCGAGGTGATCGCGCTGTGCGCCCAGACGCTGACGCCGGTGGTGGTGGAGAACAGCGGCAAGGGCAGCATGATCGTGCACGTCGACGCGGTGCTCGACGCGGCCGCGGAGGCGGCGGTGTTCGGGGCGATGGCCAATGCCGGGCAGAACTCCTCGGGCATCCAGCGCTGTTATGTCGCCGATTCGGTGTTCGACGACTTCCTGGCCAGGGTGGCCGAGCGGGCGGCGAAACTGCGTCCCGGTGCCGACAACCGCGCCTCCTACGGGCCGATGATCAATGCCACCCAGGTCGACGTGGTGCGCAGACAGGTCCGTGACGCGCTCGCCCACGGCGGGCACGCGGTGCTCGGGGGGCTCGATTCGTTCCGCGACCCGTACGTGGAGCCGATCGTGCTGGCCGAGGTGCCGGAGGAGAGCATCGCGATCACCGGCGAAGGGCTCGGCCCGGTTCTCGTGGTGAACCGGGTCGCCGACCTGGCCGATGCGGTCACCCGGGTGAACGCGGCGGGCAACGGCATCGCCGTCACTATCTTCACTCTCGACATCCCCAGTGCGGAGCTCATCGCCGAACAGCTGAAAGTGGGTGTGGTGACGGTGAATTCGTCGACCGCGTTCACCGGCATCCCGGCCCTGCCGTTCGGCGGTGTCGGCGAATACGGCCAGGGACACAGCCACGGTCAGCACGGGCTGTACGAATACAGCCGCACGATGTCGATCGCGCGCAGGCGCTACCGGGCCCCGATCCGGCTGTCGACCTTCGACCGCCGACCAGGGCACTTGCAGACGGCGAAAGCCCTGTTCCGTTTACGCCACGGCCGCGGCTGAGCGGCTAGTTCCCGTCCACCGAGCCGCTGCCGAGCAGCACCGCGCCGGTCAGCGCGGCGAGGCGGGCGAGCTGTTCGGGGCGCGAGTCGAAGCGCAACAGCCGGCCGACATCGATGATCTGGCCGACCGCGGCGTGCACCCGGAAGCGGGCTTCGATCGGGTCGCCGTCGAGCAGGTTGGCCCATTCCAGGATGTTCTGCCGCTGGATGGCGCGCAGGCGGTGCTGTTCGGCCTGCGGGAGGTTGCTGAACTCCGCGTAGTAGACGGGCGCGATCTCGGGCGTCGCGAAGGTGAGGCGCGCGTGCTGGTCGGCGATGCGGCGGGCGGCGTCGGCCCGGTTCTCGCTCTCGGCCAGCGCCTCGCCGATCGCGACCGCGAGCCGGTCGGCGGTGCGATGAAAGGCGGCCGCGAGCAGGTCGGCCTTGCTGTCGAAGTGGCGGTACACGCTGGAGGCGTTGATGCCGACGGCGGCGCCGATCTCCTCGATGCCGGATTCGTGATACCCGTTGCGGCCGAAGATCCGGATCGCCTCGGTGAGCAGCTGTTCACGTTTCGAGGTGACCGGCAGACCACGGGGCTGCTTGTCGGGCTCGGCCGCGGCGGGGGTCGGCGGCAGCTCGGCGCGCACGATCGCCCAGGCCATCTCGCGCTGCACCGCGAGCATGCGGCCGTGTGAGAGGGTGGTGCGGTGTGCGGCGATGCTGGCCAGCGAACTCAGCGCGCCGACGGCGAGCAGGATGCGGTCGTCGGCGCTCGCCTCCGGCCGGACGTCGGCGATCCGCGCGGCGACGTTCGCCTCGAGTTCGCGATAGAACGCGCGGATGCGCACCCGGTCATCGGGCTCGAGGTAGCGGCGTTCCCAACGGTAGAGCCCGGCCTCGCGCCGGATGTCGATATTGCGTTCGGCGACGGCGGTGAGCACCGCGTCGAGCCTGGCTTCCGGGCTCAGCGACGGGTCGTCGGCCGCCGCGGCGACATCGCGCAAACCCCGAGCGCCCTCCTCGGCGGCGGCGACGAGCAGCGCGTACTTGTTGGCGAAGTGGCGGTACAGCGCGGGTCCGGAGATGCCGACCTCGGCGGCGATCTCGTCCACGCCGACCGGGTAGTAGCCGCGCGCGCTGAACGCACGGGCGGCGGCCCGCATGATCTGCATCTTGCGGTCCTTCGGCCTGCGGCGCACGACACGGGCAGGTGCGGCCGTCGGCTCGCGGGCCTGTTCGGCCTCACTGCGATCGGCGACCATGCACTCACTTTCCGTTGCGCGAACCGGGTTGGTCCAAGTCAACCTAAGTTAACCACAATTCGCAAACGTCGAGGGCAGGTCGAGGAAATGGGACCGCCCCGGCAGCGACGTGCTCGCTATCGGGGCGGTTCGGGATAAACCAGCGCTTACAGGCCGAGCCCGCGGGCCAGGGTCGGCCACGACAGCTTCAGCTCGTCCTTCCAGTAGCCCCACGAGTGGGTGCCGCTGGGGCGGAAGTTGAAGGTCGCCGGGATACCCAGCTCGTTGAGCCGGTTGGCCAGATTGTGCGTGCAGTAGTTGGTGCCCGCCTCGATGACGCCACCGATGACGATCTGGTTGGCCAGGCCGTAGGCGCCGGGCAGCGCGTACGGACCGTCGAGGGTGTCGTACGGGCCGGGCAGGCCGTTGCCGGTGGAGATGTAGAGATCGAGGCCGCGCAAACCTTCGGCATTCACGTACGGGTCGTTCGCGACCCAGTCCTGCGAGCCCTGCGGACCCCACATGTTCATGGTGTCGCCGCCACCCCAGGTCTCGACCGTGACCTTCACGAACTCCGAACCGACCGGGTCGGAGGTCTGCGCGCAACCGCTGTACGCCGCGGCCGCCTTGTACAGGCCGGGCTTGGCGATCGGCAGCGCGAGCACGGTGGTGCCGGAGGTGGACAGACCCGCGATGGCGTTCACACCGTTGGTACCGAGCGCACCGTCGACCAGCGGGGGCAGTTCCTCGGTGAAGAAGGTCTTCCACTTGTTGCGGCCGAGGACCGGGTCGTCGTGGATCCAGTCGGTGTAGTAGCTCCAGGCGCCACCGATCGGCTGGATGACGTTGACGTTCTTGTCGCCGAGGAATTCGAGCGCGTCGGTCTTGGCCACCCACGACGCCGAATCCTCGCCGCCGCCCGCACCGTTGAGCAGGTACAGGGTGGGGCGCGGGACCGAGGCGTCGGCGGGGCGCTGCACGTCGACGATGATGTTCTGGTCCATGGCCGCGGAGTACACGTGCAGTCGCAGACTGCGCGAGTCCTTCACTTCGGCCTTGACGATCTTGGAGCCGTCCTCGGAGACCGGGTTGGCGAGCAGGCTCTTGGAATCGATGATCGGGTCAGCTGACGCCGGGCTCGTACCGATGCCGGACATCAGTCCCGCCGCCACTGCCGTTGCCGCGATCATCGCCGCGGCCCGGGAGCCACGACGCCGGGTGTGCCGACGCATCAATTTCGCACCTTCGCTTCGTCTCGAATTCCGATTCGGTCCGTGCTCCGACAGGGCACGAAGTTGCAACCAGCCAGACCCTACGGGTTATCCGGTGGTTACAACAGGGGTAATCGTTACAACAGCGCGGTCACATCATGCCTCACCGGCACCGCTGATGTCATTGCGCCCCAGCGTTCATGTCGCCGCGCACCAGCGTTGGTGTCACCGTGCCCCGGCCGCGCGGTCACCGGCGTCGAGCAGCTCCGCCAATCGCGGACCGATCTCCGCCAGCGCCTGCGGCGAGGTCATCTGATCATGCACCACCGCGACCGGCCGATCACGCACCGCGCCGTCGACATACGGGGCCCAATTGGCCGCCGCCGCCTCATGTCCGAGCGCGCTGAAGTATTCCAGCCTGCCGCGGAACACCGCGGGCCGGTGTTCGGCGATCAGCTCGGCCGAGCGCACCGCGCTGCGATAGATCCGGCGCACCCGTTCGGGGGTGAGTACGGCCATGTTGGCCGGGATGATCGCGTGCAGCGCGGCCAGTGCGTCCTCGCTGAGCTCGCGTACCCCCGCGGCGGGCAGCGCCGCGCTGATGTCGACGCCGAGTTCGGCGAGCGCGTCGCGGACCGCCGTGTGGAAATCGGGGACATCGATATCGGGATGCGAATCCAGCATCGCCAGCAGCGACACCTGCTCCCCCGCCGCCTGGAGTTCGGTGGCGACGGCGTGGGCGAGCACACCGCCCAGCGACCAGCCCATCAGCCGGTACGGGCCGTGCGGCTGCTGGGTCCTGATCTCGGCGGCGTAGCGGCGCGCCATCTCGGCGAGCGTGCCCGGCAGGTAGCCCGCCTCGCTCAGCGCGGGCGACTGGAGGCCGAAGATCGGCCGCCGCGCCGGAATGTACTGTGCCAGCCCGGCGTAGCACCAGGACAGCCCGTACATCGGGTGGATGCAGAACAGCGCTCCGCCGGCTTCCGTGCCGTGCGGCACCCGGTTGCGGATGGCCAGCAGGACGCCGAGGGCGTCGTCGGATTCGAGGTCGGAGGTGAGGTCGCGATCGCCGCCGGCGGACTGGGTGGCGTCGATCCGCTCGGCCAGCGCGGCGACAGTGGCGTCGGTGAAGAACCATTGCACCCGCACCTCGGCGCCGACCCTGGTACGCAGGCGGCTGATCGCCTTGGTGGCGATCAGGGAGTTGCCGCCGAGTTCGAAGAAGTCGTCGTCGAGGCCGACCTTGCCCGCGCCGAGCACCTCCGCGTACACCTCGGCGACGGCACGCTGCAACGGCGTGGTCGGCGGGCGGTAGGCGCGGGTGGTGAAGGCGGGGACGGGCAGGGCCTTGCGGTCGAGCTTGCCGCTGGCGTTGAGCGGCAGCGAGCTCAGGATCACCACGGTCGCCGGAACCATGTACGACGGGAGCGCTGCCCTGGCATGGGTGAGCAACGCGACTTGATCGAAACCAGTGGTAGTGGCGCCGCTTTCGATCGAATAGCCCTCCGGTCGGGCCGACGCGGGGGCTTCCTCGACCGGCGGTTCGACCGGCACCACGTAGCCGACCAGCCGGTCTCCCGTCGGGCCGTGGACGAGCGCGACGGCAGCATGCCGGACACTGTGATGATCGCGCAGGACCGCCTCGACCTCACCGAGCTCGATGCGCTGACCGCGCAGCTTCACCTGGAAGTCACTGCGGCCCAGGTACTCCAGGCTCTCGTCGGTAGTCCAGCGCACGACGTCGCCGGTGCGGTAGAGCCTCCCGCCGCCGGGATGGGCGACGAAGCGTTCGGCCGTGAGGGTGGGCGCGCCGAGGTAGCCGCGGGCCAGCTGCACCCCTTCCAGGTACAGCTCCCCCGCGGTACCGGGCGGGACGGGTCGCAGTTGCCGGTCGAGCACGTGGACGCGCGTGTTGGCGACCGGTATGCCGATCGAGATACCCACGGCGGGACCGGCTTCTACCTGCGCCGCGGTCACCACGGTGGCTTCGGCGGGGCCGTACCAGTTGACCAGTGCCGCCGCGGGCAGCACCTGGCCGAACCGGCGCGCGGTCGAGGACGTCAGCGCCTCGCCCGCCGCGAACACCCGCCGCAGCGAGGGGAATTCGCCCGTGTCACGGTCGGCGAGGAAGGCGTCCAGCATCGACGGCACGAAATGCGCGGTGGTGACGGCGCGTTCGGTGATCACCTCGGCCAGGTAGGCCGGGTCACGGTGACCGTCGGGAGCGGCGATCACCACCGTGGCGCCGGTCTGCAACGGCCACAGCAACTCCCAGGTGGAGATGTCGAAGGTGACCGGGGTCTTGTGCAGGACCACGTCGCCGGGGCCGTGCGGGTAGGTGCGCTGCGCCCAGCGGAACTGGTTGACCAGCTGCCGGTGCGTCAGCATGACGCCCTTGGGCGTGCCGGTGGACCCGGAGGTGTGGATGACGTAGGCGAGATTGTCGGCCTTCGGCAGCTCCAGCTCCGCCGCTTCGCCACCGACAGCGGCTAGCTCGAGGACGGGAATGCCGGAGTCGGTGGTGAAACCGGCGGTGGCGAGCACACAGATCGGCGCGGCCGAAGCCAGCACCCGGTCGGTCCGTTCGGCCGGGTGGTCCGGGTCGACCGGTACGTACGCCGCACCGGTCCGCAGCACCGCGTAGATCGCGGTCACCAGGTCGATGCCGCGCCGCATCGCGACTGCGACGAGCGTCTCCGGCCGGGCGCCCCGCGCACGGAGGGAACCGGCGAGCTCGCGCACGCGTTCGTCGAATTCCGCGTAGGTGTAGGTGGTTTCACCGTCGACCAGTGCGGTGGCCTGGGGCGTGCGCCGGACCTGCGCGTCGAACAGCGACAGCAGCGTCGCCTCGTCGAGCAGTTCGGGCGCGTCGGTGGCGTTGACCGCCGCCAGGGTCGCGCGTTCCTCCGCGAGCAGCACATCGATCTCGGCGATCCTGGCCTGCGGACTCGCGACGAACCTCGCCAGCAGCATCGAAAAGCGTTGCGCCAGCGCGGTGGCGGTGTCCTCGCCGAACACATCGCGCAGGTACTTCACCGACACCCGGAGCTGCCCGTCGGCGACCACCTGCACGGTGAGCGGGTAGTGGGTGCCGTTGGCGGCGTCCATCCCGGTGACGGCGGCCGATCCGGACGCGGCCTGTGCCAGTCCTTCGCGGTCGACCGGGAACGACTCGAAGACGACGAGCGAGTCGAACAGCGCGTCGATGCCCGCGATCTCCTGGATCTCACCGAGCCCCAGATAGTGGTGATCGAGCAGCGCGGCTTGATCGTCCTGCAGTGTGCGCAGCAGCTCGGCGACGGTATCGCCGGGACGCAACCGCACGCGAACGGGAATCGCGTTGAGGAACAGCCCGACCATTCGTTCCACGCCGTCGAGCTCGGCCGGCCTGCCCGAGACGGTGGCGCCGAACACCACGTCGTCGCGATCCACCAGCCGTGCGATGAGCAGGCCCCAGGCCGCCTGGACCACGGTGTTCACCGTGACGCCAAGGCTCGCGGCGAGCTCGCTCAGCGCGGCGGTGTCCGCCGGGGCGAGCACGAACCCGGTTTCGCCGGTGCCGGTGGCGATCTCGCGGCCCTGATCGACGGGCGCGAGCGGAGTGGGCTCGGCCAGGCCGGTGAGCGCGGCGCGCCATGCGGTCCTGGCGGCTTCGAGATCCTGGCCGACGAGCCAGGCCAGGTAATCGCGGTAGGGCGCGACCTTGGGCAGGCGCCTGCTCCGACCGCCGACCACGTACGCGGTGAGCAGTTCCTGTAGCAGCAGCGGGGTCGACCAGCCGTCGATCAGGATGTGGTGGCTGGTGACGAGCAGGTGCGCGGTCTCGGCGGTGCGCACCAGCGTGAACCGCAGCAGCGGCGCGGCGGCCATGTTGAAGTGCGCGGCCAGATCGGCGGCGCGAATGCGCTGGTAGGCGGCGGCGTCCGCGCCCTGACCGGCGGGCACGGAGGCGGCAGCGGAGCGTGACCACGCAGGGCCCTCGGGAGGGGCGCCATCGAGCACTGTGTCGATGACCTGCCACGGCACGTCGATGTCGTCGAGCACCACTTGCAGGGGGGTGCCCGCGGCGTCGGTGGCGAACGCGACGCGCAGGTTGTCGTGCCGGTCGAGCACGGCCTGTGCCGCCTCGTGCAGTTTCTCGTCGTCCACGGACAGATCGAGGTCGAGCACGAACTGGGTGATGTAGGGGTCGACCGAGTTCTCCGCGAGCAGCGCGTGGAACAGCATGCCCGATTGCAGCGGCGTCACCGGCCACACGTCGCTGAGCAGCGGGTAGCGGCGGACCAGACGCGTCAGCTCGGTTTGGCCGAGTCGCACCAGCGGGAAGTCCGACGGCGTGAATCCGCCCGCGCCGGGCTGCAATCCGTGTTCGGCGAGTCCGCCGAGCGCGCGGATCCAGTGTTCGGCGAAGGTCTTGACCGCGTCCGCGGTGAGTACGGCGGTGGCGTAGTCGAATCGGGCGACCAAGCCGTCATCGGTCGCGTCGACCGTGAGCACCAGGGCGAGGTCGTCGGCGGCCACATCGGTGTGCACGCGCGCGGGGCGCAGGTCGCGCAGACGGACGGCGAATCGGCCGCGATCCAGCGTGCGGACGCTGTCGGCGGTCTCGGTGTCGAGGTAGCGGAGCAGGCCGAAGCCGGCGCCGTGGGCGGGAACCGCGCGGCGCAGTTCCTTGATCTGGGCCAGGGCCGTTCCCGCGGCGGGACCGCCGACGAGCGCGTCGGCGACGTCGATGCCGTCCAGGCGCAGCGCGAGCGGGTAGTCGGTGGTGAACCCGCCGACGACGTTCTCCGCATCGGGTCGGCCGAGCAGGCGCTGGTCGGCGCGCAGCCGCACCACCGTGCCGATCGCCCGTGCCGCGGCGGTGTCGGCAGCCGTGTGCAGGGCCAGCGCGGCGGCGGTGAGCAATACCTCGTCGACAGTGGCGCGGTAGGCATCGGCGACGGTGCGCACCGCGGTGGTGCCCTCGCCGGTGATGCTCAGCGAGACCCGGTTGCGCAGGTGCAGATCGGCGGATTCGCCTGCCCTGGATCGGATCGCGCGATGCCAGTAGGCGCGTTCGGCCCGTGCGGCGGCGGTGGACGGGTATGCGGCGAGGTGGCGTACCAGGTCGCCGAGTCCGGCATCGGGTGCGGCGGGTGCGGCGTGGCGGCCCCGGCTCCAGGCCGTGGTCAGCTGGTCGACCACCGCGCGCCACGAATTCTCGTCCAGGACGAGGGCATTGGCGACGACGACCAGGGTGGCCGAGCTACCGGCGTCGCCGGTGAGGACGAAGTGGATGTTGCGGCCCTCGTCCGGGTCTAGCGCTGCCGAGGCCGCGGCCACGATGTCGTCGACGGGCAGCGAGGACTCACCGTCTTCGTTGTCGAGCCTGCGGAAGGCGTCGCCGATGCGTTCGTCGGGCGGCGGGATGCGCAGCACCGGCGTGTCGCCGGTGCGGTCGAGCAGCGCCCACAGCATCGGATGCTGGTTCATCACCGCGGCTGCGGCGGCCGCGACGGCCTCGTCCGGGCAGTCTGCCGGTACTTCGAGCAGTACCGCGCGGGGTTCGACCGCGGCCTCGCCCGCTTCGGCGAGCTGGGCGGCGGTGGCGGTGAGCGGGAGCGTGGCCGACGGCGCACTCGGTGCGACGGCGATTTCGGCGCGTCCGGCGAGCGCGGCGACGGTGCGCGCGTCGAACAGGTCGCGCGGTCGCAGGACCACTCCGGCGGCCGAGGCCCGCGACACGACCTGGATGGCGGTGATGCTGTCGCCGCCGAGAGCGAAGAAGTCGTCGTCGAGACCGACCCGGTCGTGGCCGAGGACATCGGCGACGACCCGGGCGATGGTCTTCTCGGCGGCGGTACGGGGCGGGCGGTATTCGCCGCGAGCGGCGAGCGGGTCCGGCAGCGCGCGCCGATCCAGCTTGCCCACGGGAGTCAGCGGAATCTCGTCGAGGACGATGATCGCGGCGGGCACCATGTAGTCGGGCAGCACCTGCGCGGCGAGCGCGGTGAGTTCGGCGGTGTCGAGCGCTCGGCCCTCGTCGGCCAGGACATAGGACACCAGCATCGTCGAGCCGGCGCCGTTGTCGCGGCCGAGTGTGGCGACCCAGGAGACTCCGGGTGCGGCGGCCAGCACGGCGTCGATCTCGCCGAGCTCGATGCGCAGTCCACGGATCTTGACCTGGAAGTCGTTGCGGCCCTGGAACTCCAGGACATCGCCACGTCGGCGAACGAGGTCGCCGGTGCGGTAGAGGCGGGCGCCCTCGGGACCGAACGGGTCGGCGATGAAGCGCGCTGCGGTGAGAGCGGGGCGCTGGTGGTAGCCGCGGGCGAGTTGGATGCCGCCGAGGTAGAGCTCGCCGGTGACACCGCCGGGGACCGGACGAAGGCGTTCGTCGAGGATCAGGGCGCGGATGCCGCGGATCGGGCCGCCCATGTGGACGGCATCGCCCGGCCGCAGCGGGTCGCTGATGGCGGTCATGACGGTGGTCTCGGTGGGACCGTACCCGTTGTGGAAGTGCCGCTGGGGCAGCGTGTTCCAGCGCGCGGCGAGGTCGGCGGGTACGTGTTCGCCACCGACGATCAGGACGCGCAGACCGGGAACGCCGTCGGGGTCGAGGGTGGCCAGCACCGAGGGGGTCAGGAAGGTGTGGGTGACGCCCTCCGTACGGATCAGCTCGGCGAGCTCGGTGCCGCCGACGGATCCGGCGGGAGCGACCACCAGGGTGCCCGCGCCACCGATGGCGAGCAGCAGTTCCAGCACCGACGCGTCGAACGACGGGGAGGCGAAAGCCAGTGCGCGCGTCGCGGAGTCGAGGCGGTAGCGCTGTTTCTGCTCGGCGCAGAAGTTGGCGAGCCCGGCATGGGTGACAACGACGCCCTTGGGCAGTCCGGTCGAACCGGAGGTGTAGATCATGTACGCGGCATTGGCGGTGCTCGGCGGGGTGAGCAGTTCGATCTCGCGCAGGCCCACGGTGGCACAGCCGGCGATCTCGGCGGTGAACGCCCGATCGTCGAGCGCTACCCAGCCGCCTGCGCCGGACAGCGTGGGCAATCCGGCGAGTTCGGCGGCGAGGGTGATACCGAAGACGGCGCCCGAGTCGGTGACCATGTGGCTGATCCGCTCGGCCGGATAGCCGGGGTCGATCGGCACGATCACCGCGCCGGTGCGCGCGATCGCCCAGACCGCGAGCACCGATTCGACCGAGCGCCGAATCGCCACGGCGACAGCGACTTCCGGGCCTGCACCACGGGCGATCAGGCCACGGGCCAGCTGGTTGGCGGCGGCATCGAGCTCGGTGTAGGTGAAGCCGCGCCCGTCACCGCGCAGGGCGATGCCGGTCGGATCGGCGCGCACCGCCTCGTCCATCAGCTGGGCGAGGGTGCGCTCCGGCTCGGCCGCCGGGCCCGCGAAGGTGATGTTCGCGAGGAATTCGGCGGGGTCGAGCAGGTCGATATCGCCCACGGCGAGATCGGGGTCGGCGGCTACGGCGGCGAGCAGCCGGACGAAGCGCGCACCGAAACTCCGCACCGTCTCGGCATCGAACAGGTCTGTCGCGTAGGCGAATTCGGCGTGCATGCCGCCGTTGTCCTGCTGCTCACGCATGGTGAGCAACAGGTCGAACTTGGCCTCGGCAGTGCGGGCGTCGAGCGCGCCCACCGTGATTCCCGGCAGTTCGAAGGCGACCGGGGTGAGGTTCTCGAACGACAGCGCCACCTGGAACAGCGGGTGTCGGCCCGCCGACCGCGCGGGTTGGAGCGCATCGACCACCCGCTCGAACGGGACGTCGGCGTGGGCGAAGGCGCGCAGATCGGTGTCGCGGGTATGGGTGAGCAGCGCGGTGAACGGATCGCTCTCGGTGATCCGGCTGCGCAGCACCAGGGTGTTGACGAACATGCCGACCAGATCGTCGAGCTCACGGGCGCCACGGCCGGCGATCGGAGTCCCGATGGCGACGTCGTCGGTGCCGCTGAGCCGGGCGAGCAGCACCGCGAGCGCGGCCTGGACGACCATGAACACCGTGACACCCTGCGCGCGGGCCAGGCCGGCGAGCTCGGCGTGCAGTGCGGCGTCGATCTCGAAGGTGCTGGTGGCACCCGCGAAGGACTGCACCGCAGGGCGCGGACGGTCGGCGGGGAGGGCGATCTCCTCGGGCAGGCCGGCGAGCTCGTCGTGCCAGTAGGCCAGCTGGGCGGCGGCCGTGGAGGCGGGGTCGGCTTCGTCGCCGAGTGAGTCGCGTTGCCACACCGCGTAATCGGCGTATTGCAGCGGCAGCGGCGACCACGCGGGCGGCGAGCCTGCCGTGCGCGCGGTGTAGGCGAGGACGAGGTCGCGGGTGAGCGGCCCCATGGAGAATCCGTCGGCGCTGATGTGGTGGGCGACGAACACCAGGACGTGATCGTCGGCGCCCAGGCGCAGCAGCCGCACGCGGACCGGCGGCTCGACGGTGACGTCGAACCCGGTGGCGACGATCCGGCGCACCTCGTCGGTGAGGTGGTCGGGGGCGACCTCGACCGGGGTCAGGTCGACGCGCACCGCGTCGGGCGCGAGCACATCCTGGATCGCCGCATCCCCGCGCGCCGGGTAGCGGGTGCGCAGCACCTCGTGCCGGGCGAACAGGTCGGCGACACCGAGCCCGAGGGCTGTCAGGTCGAGGGCGCCGGTGAGGCGGATCGCGGCCGGGATGTTGTAGACGGTCGCGTCGGGGTCGAGCCGGTTGAGCAGCCACATCCGCTGCTGTGCCAGTGACAACGGCACCCGCTGCGGGCGCGGTCCGGCGAGCAGCCGTGGTGCGGTGGCCTCGTCCGATCGGTGCACGCGCAGGGCGAGATCGGCCACCGTCGGCGCTTCGAACAGCAGTCGGACGCCGACCGCGCGATCGAGCGCCGTCCCGATCCGGGCCGCCGCCCTTGTGGCGAGCAGCGAGTTGCCGCCGAGGGCGAAGAAGTCGTCGTCGGCGCCGACGGAGGCGACTCCGAGGATCTCGCCGTAGACCTCCGCGACCACCTGTTCGGTAGGGGTCGCCGGGGCGCGGAAGGTGGTGGCCTCGAAGACCGGCGCGGGCAACGCCTTTCGATCCAGCTTGCCGTTGACGGTGTAGGGCAGTTCCCCGAGGACAACGAAGGCGTCGGGCACCAGATAGGTCGGCAGCTTGTCCCCCAGCGCGGACTTCAGCTGTGCGACATCGAGATCCGCGCCGACCACATAGGCGACCAGTCGATCACCGAAATGGGCGTCGGTCCGGGCGAGCACCGCGGCCTGGCTCACCGCGGGCAGCCCGAGCAGCACGGCTTCCACCTCACCGGGCTCCACCCGGAACCCGCGGATCTTCACCTGGAAGTCGCTGCGGCCCAGGTAGATCAGCTCGCCGCCCGCTGTGGCGCGACCGGCTGGGAGCAGGCTGTCCGGTACCTCGGTCAGTGGTGTGCGCGCGACCAGGTCACCGGTGCGGTACATGCGAGCGCCGGGCTCGAAGGGATCGGCGACGAAACGATCAGCGGTCTGGGCCGCTTTGCGCAGGTAACCGCGAGCCAGCTGGACGCCGCCGAGATACAGCTCGCCTCTGATGCCGGGGGCCACGGGCCGCAACCGCTCGTCGAGAACGTAGACGCGACTGTTCCATGCGGGCGCGCCGATCGGCACGGTCAGCACGTCGGCGGTGCCGACACGGTGATCGGTGATCGACACAGCGGCCTCGGTGGGTCCGTACAGGTTGTCGATCCTGGTGCCGGGCAACGTCTTCAGCAGACGCTGGGCCAGCGCGGCGGGCAGGGATTCGCCGATCGCGAGGATGCGGGTCAACGGCACGACCCGGCTCGGCCCGCCGTTCTCGTCGTGCGCGGACGACTCCCAGTACCCGGACAGCGCGTCGAGCAGCGACGGCACCGCTGTCAGGGTGGTGACGCCCGCGTCGGTGATCAGGGCGTCCAGGTAGGCGGGGTCGCGGTGCCCGTCGGGGGCGGCGATCACCAGGCGGCCACCGCAGACGGCGGCGGACCAGAATTCCCAGACGGACAGGTCGAACGTGGCGGGGGTCTTCAGCAGGAACACATCGGCGGCATCCGTGCCGAATTCACCGCGTAGCCACTGCAACTGATTGATCACCGCAGCGTGCGGCACCGCCACGCCCTTGGGGCGACCGGTGGAGCCGGAGGTGAAGATGACGTAGGCGGTGTTGTCCGGGCGCAGCGGCGCGCGGCGGTCGGCGTCGGTGATCGGGCTGGGATCAGCGGAGGCGATCACCGGGTGGTCGACGCGCACCACCGGCGCGGCGTCGGTACGGAAACCGTTGGTGAGCACGCAGATCGGGGCGGCGGTGTGCAGGATGTAGTCGGTGCGATCGGCGGGCTGATCGGGGTCGATCGGCACGTAGGCGCCGCCCGACCTGGTCACCGCGTACATGGCGACGACGAGATCGATCGACCGTGGCAGGGCGAGCGCGACCATCGACTCCGGGCCGACGCCGATCGAGATCAGATGCCGCGCGAGCCTGTTCACCCGTGATTCGAACTCGGCGTAGGTGAGCTCGAGGCGACCCTCGGGCAGGTCGGCCACGAGTGCGACAGCTTCGGGCCTGGCGACCGACGGCAGGTCGGCGAGCGTGCCACCGGGTACAGCGAGATCAGCGGCACCACTGACGATTTCGGTCGCGCGTTCCTCGGCGGACCGCAGGTCGACATCACCGACCACCACGGCGGGCTCGCGCACCACCGCGTCGAGCAGCAACGTCAGCCGGTCGGCGAAGGCCGCCACCGTCGCGGCGTCGAAGAGATCGGTGGCGTAGGTGAAGAAGCCCTCGATGCCGGTGGGCGCCCCGTCGGCGTCGTAACCGTCGCCGACGATCAGATGCAGATCGAATTGCGACACAGCGAGTTCCGCCGACACCGGCGCGATCCGCAGGCCGGGCAGTTCCAGTGCGGCACGGTCGATGTTCTGGAAGGACAGACCGACCTGGAACAGCGGGTGACGTGCCGTGGAGCGCGGCGGATCGAGCACCTCGACCAGTCGCTCGAACGGAACATCAGCCGCGGCGAAGGCGGCCAGGTCGCTCGTGCGCTGGGCGGCGAGCAGCTCGGCGAACGTGGCGCCACCGTCGTAGCGGGTGCGCAGAACGACCGTGTTGACGAACATGCCGATCAGATCGTCGAGTTCGCGCTCTCCGCGTCCGGCGACGGGAGTGCCCACCGCCACGTCCGCGGCACCGGACAGCCGGGCCAGCAGGACGGCGAAAGCGGTGTGCAACACCATGAACACCGTGGCGCCGCGGTCGCGCGCGAGCGCCGCGAGCGCGGCGTGCGTCTCGGCGTCGATGCGCACCGGCACCCGTCCACCCGCGAGGGAAGCGACGGCGGGACGCGGGTAGTCGGCGGGCAGTTCGAGCAGATCCGGCAGGTCGGCGAGTTCGGAGCGCCAGAACGAGAGCTGTCGGGCAGCCGCCGAATCCGTCTCGTCCTCGGCACCCAGCCGATCCAGCTGCCACAGCGCGTAGTCGGCGTACTGCACCGGCAGCGCGGCCCACTCCGGGGCATGTCCGGCGGTCCGCGCGAGGTAGGCGGTGGTCACATCGCGCACCAGCGGCGCCATCGAGGAGGCGTCGGCGGCGATGTGGTGCACCACCACGGCGAGCACGTACTCCGTGGGCGCGTCGGGTCCACTCCCCGTGACATCGAACAGCCGGACCCGCAACGGAACCTCGACGGTCACGTCGAACGCGGTCGACGCGAGCGCGGTCACCGCGGCGATCAGCGAGGTCGCGGCATCACGGGATCCGGCCTCGCCGGCCGTCGGCTGCCCGGCGCTGATCCGGTGCACAGTGAAGTCGAGGTGGACCTGGTCGGCGGGGAGAACCTGCTGAATCGGGCCGTCGGCGGTGTCGGGGTAGACCGTGCGCAGGACCTCGTGGCGGGCCAGTACGTCGCGCAGCGCGGTGGTGAGCGCCGCGACGTCGAGGGCGCCGGTCAGCCGTAGTGCGAAGGGCAGGTTGTAGGCGGCGGCTCCGTCGTCGGCGCCCTGGTCGAAGCGGTTGAGGAACCACATCCGGCGCTGGGCGGGCGACAGCGGCAGCTCGTCGGGGCGGGGCAGGGTGCCGAGGCCACTGGTCGGCTGCGCCGCCGCGCCGGGGTCGAGCACCGCCGCGAGCCCGGCGACGGTCGGGGTTTCGAAGAGGGTGCGCACGGCGATGCGGCCACCGGTGGCGGCGCCGAGGCGGGCGACCAGGCGGGTGGCGATCAGCGAGTTGCCACCGAGTGCGAAGAAGTCGTCGTCGGCGCCGATGTCGGTGCGGCCGAGCACTTCCCCGAACAGATCGGCGACGAGCCGCTCCTGGGTGGTGCTCGGCGCGCGGAACGCCCGGGCGGTGAAGCTCGGCGCGGGCAGCGCCTTGCGGTCGAGCTTGCCGCTGGGATTGAGCGGCAGTTCGCCGAGCACGGTGATCGACGCCGGAACCATGTAGACCGGCAAGGTCTTCGAGACAGCGGCTTGGAGCCGGTCGGGCTCGGCGGCGTGGCCGGGCGCGGGCACCACGTAGGCGACCAACTGGTCACCGAGCTCGGTCGCCGCGACCAATGCCACTGCCTGGCTGACGGATTCGTGCGCCAGCAGCGCGGTCTCGATCTCGCCGAGCTCGATCCGCTGTCCGCGGAACTTCACCTGGAAGTCGATGCGCCCCAGGTAGTCCAGCCGGTGCGGGGCATTCGCGGTGGGCCGACGCCACACCACCAGGTCACCGGTGCGGTACATCCGAGCGCCCGCCGCGGCGAGGCCGGAGGCCGGGGCGAAGGGATCGGCGACGAATCGATCGGCGGTGAGACCGGGTCGCGCGACATAACCGCGCGCGAGCTGATCGCCCGCGAGATAGAGCTCGCCCGCGATACCGGGTGGCACCGGTCGCAGCCGATCGTCGAGGACGTACACGCGGGAGTTCCACTGCGGCAAACCGATCGGCACCGAGCGCTCACCAGGGCGGGCCGGCCAGTACGTCACCGAAACAGCGGCTTCGGTCGGCCCGTACAGATTGTGCAACCTGGCCGAACTGACCGCGGCCATGGCGTCGACGGTCTCGGCGGGCAGCGCCTCACCGATGACGAAGATCTCGCGCAGCGACTCCAGGTCGGCATTGCCTTCGGACGCGGAGTCCGTGCCGACAGCTGCCGCCTGGGTGGCGAACATCGTGAGCATCGACGGGACGAAGTCGGTGACGGTGACCTTGTGCTTGCCGATCAAGTCGATCAGATAGGCAGGATCGCGGTGGCCGTCCGGGGTGGCCAGCACCAGTTTCGCGCCGACCCGCAGCGGCATGAAGTAGCCCCACAGCGACACGTCGAAGGTGGTCGCGGTTTTCTGCAGGTACACATCGCCCAGCGCGAGTGGGTATTTCGCCAGCATCCAGACGAGCTGGTTGTGGATGGCGGCGTGCGAGATCGCGACGCCCTTGGGCTTGCCCGTGGACCCCGAGGTGAAGATGACGTAGGCCGGGTGGTCGGGGTGCAGCGGTGCGCGCAACTCCGGCGCGAGGACGGGATCACCCGGTACGCCGGCGACATCGAGCTCGTCGAGCAACAGCAGCGAGGTCCCGGGCGGGACTTCGATGGCGTCGGCACGGGTGCTCAGCACGCAGGCCGGGCGGGCGGTGTCGAGGATGTAGGCGATGCGATCGGCCGGATGGTCGGGATCCAGCGGCACGTAGGCGCCACCCGCGGTGAGCACCGCGTACATCCCGATCACCAGGTCGGGCGATCGCCGGACAGCAAGGCCGACAAGGCTTTCGGGACCGACGCCCTGGTCGATCAGCAGCCGGGCGAGGGCATTCACGCGCTCGTCGAACTGCCGGTAGGTCAGCTCGGTGTCCTCGTAGACCAGCGCGGTGGCATCCGGATGCGTCTGCACCGCACGGCGATACGCGTCGAGCATCGGCTCCGGCGGCACGGGGTGGCGGGTTTCGTTCCAGCTCACCAGACTCTGCTCCCGCTCGACCTCGGTGAGCAGGTCGATCTCGGCGACCGCGAGACCGGCGTCGGTGGCGACCGCGTCGAGCAGGCGGGTGAACCGGGCCGCCAGGATCTCGATGGTGGCCGCATCGAACAGATCGGTGGCGTAGTTGAACGACGCGGCCATCGGCTCGGCCGGGTCCGCACCCGGCACGATCGTGAGCTGTAGGTCGAAACGCGCTACCGCACCGCCGAATTCGACGGGAGTGGCGTCGAGGCCGGGCAGGCGCAGGTTCGGCAGGTCCAGATTCTGGAAGAACAGGGCAACCTGGAACAGCGGGTGATGGGCCTGCGAGCGAACCGGATCGAGCAGTTCTACCAGGCGCTCGAACGGCAGGTCGGCGTGGGCGAAAGCGGCGAGGTCGGCCCGCTTGGTCGCTTGCAGCAGCTCGGCGAAGCTCGCGCGCGGGTCGAGATGCGTGCGCAGGACGAGCGTGTTGACGAACATGCCGATCAGGTCGTCGAGTTCCCTGGCGCCGCGACCGGCCACCGGGGTACCGATGGCGATGTCGTCGGTGTGCGCGACCCGGCCCAGCAGCACCGCGAAAGCCGCGTGGAAGACCATGAATTCGGAGGTACCACTGCGCTGGGCGAGCGCGGCGAGTGCCGTGTGCACCGCCGCCGGAATCTGGAACCCGAATTCGGCGCCGCGACCGGTGAAGACGGGCGGGCGTGGGCGATCGGTCGGCAGGTCGAGTCGGTCGGGCAGTCCCGCGAGCGCCGTACGCCAGTGCGCGATCTGGGCGGCGGCCACCGAATCCGGGTCGTCTTCGGCGCCGAGGAGCTCGCGATGCCACAGCGTGTAGTCGACGTACTGCACCGGCAGCGGCTGCCATCGGGGTCGCGATCGGTTGCGGCGGGCGAGGTAGGCGCCGAGCAGGTCACGCAGCAGCGGTGCGACCGAGGCGCCGTCGGCGGTGATGTGGTGCAAGGCCACGGCGAGCACGTGATCGTGCGGCCCGAGCTCGGCCAGCGCCACCCGGAACGGCACACCGGCGGCGACATCGAACCCGGTGGCGGCGAATTCGCCCAGCCACAGCGGCAATTCGTCCTCGGTGAGCGAGTCGACCAGCACATCGGGGACGGATTCCGCCATCGGCAACACCACCTGGTGGCCGACGCCGTCCACCACCGCACCGTCGGCACCTCGCTCGTACCCCTCGGCGGTGTGGACCGGGTACAGAGTGCGCAGGGATTCGTGCCGGGCGACCAGGTCCGACAGCGCCGCGTGCAGGGCGCGCGCGTCGAACGGTCCGGACAGGCGCAGCGCGAACGGGATCGTCTCCGCGGTCGAACCCGGATCGAACTGGTTGAGGAACCACATCCGCTGTTGGGCGGGCGAGAGCGGAATCAGCTCGGGGCGTTCGCGAGGTGCCAGGGGCGCGTGACCGCCCGCGCCCTTCAGCGGTTCGAGCAGTGCGGCAAGACCGGCGACAGTGGGACTTTCGAAGACGTGACCGGCGGGCACCCGAGCCGACAGCTCCGCTCCGAGGCGCGCGGCCGCCCGCGTGGCGAGCAGCGAATTGCCGCCGAGGGCGAAGAAATCGTCATCGGCGCCCACCGGGTTCTCCGGTGCCAGCAACTCGGTGAAGACATGCGCCACCAGCTCTTCCATCGCACCCGAGGGCGCCCGGAACTCCTCGGCACGCAGGGTGGGCGCGGGCAGGGCGGCCCGATCGAGTTTGCCGACCGGCGTCAGGGGAATGGCGTCGAGCACGGTCAGCGCGGTCGGCACCATGTGCGCGGGCAGCCCGGCCTTGGCGTGCTCGAACAGCTGGTCGGTCTCGATGCGCGCGCCGGGCGCGGCGTGGACGTACGCGGCGAGAATCGTGGTGCCGTTGTCGAGTTCATGACCCACGGTCACCGCGAAGTCGACGGTGTCGTGCCCGGTGAGCACGGTGTCGATCTCACCCAGTTCGATCCGGAACCCACGCACCTTCACCTGGAAGTCGTTGCGTCCCACGAACTCGATCGCACCGTCCACCCGGCGGCGCACCAGGTCGCCGGTGCGGTACATCCGCCCCTCGGCCCCGGCGAAGGGATCGGCGACGAAGCGCGACGCCGTGAGACCCGGCTGACGGTGATAGCCACGCGCCAGCCCGTGACCGGCGATGTACAGCTCGCCGATCATCCCGTCGGGCACCCGGACCAGGCGCTCGTCGAGCACGTACTCGGTCACCCCACGCAGCGGCGCCCCGATGTTCATCGTGTCGCCGACCACCAGCGGCGCGCTGATATTGGTCACGATGGTGGTCTCGGTCGGCCCGTAACAGTCGTGGAACCGGCGGGTATCCGTGGCCCAGCGCCGGATCAGGTCCGGCGGGCACGCCTCGCCACCGGTGGTGACCACGGCCAGCGCATCGAGCCCGGCCGGATCCAGCGATGCCAGCGCGGCGGTGGTGATGAACATGTGCGTGACGGCTTCGCGACGCAGCACGTCGGCCAGCTCGGCGCCGCCGAGAATGCCCGCGGGCGCGAGCACCATGGCGGCTCCGGCGCCCACCGCCATCAACAGTTCGAGCACGGCCGCGTCGAACGAGGGCGAGGCGAAGTGCAGCGTGCGCGAGGTCGGCTCGATCGCGTAGTGCGCGCGCTGTTCGGCGCAGTACCCGGCCAGCCCGGCGTGCGTCACCACCACGCCCTTGGGCAGCCCCGTGGAACCGGAGGTGTACACGATGTAGGCGGGGTGCTGTAGCCGCAGCGGACGGACCCGGTCGGCGAAGGTCACCGGATCACCGGGCTGGTCGTCGGTCGCGCGCCGGACGGCCTCGTCATCGAGGCACAACCACCTCAGCGCACCGGGCAGACGGTCCATCGCCGTGCCGACCGCGACCCCGAGCACCGCACCGGAATCGCCCAGCATGTGACTCACGCGAGCAGGTGGATAGTTCGGGTCGACGGGCAGGAACGCCGCGCCCGTCTTGGTCACCGCCCACATCGCCAGCACCGATTCCGGCGAACGGGGAATGCCGACGGCCACCACGTCCTCGGGGCCGACGCCGTAGGCGATCAGCAGCCGGGCCAGCCGGTTGGACCGTTCGTCGAGCTCGGCGTAGGTCCAGCGCACCGGCGCGGACACGCCGTCGTCCCACGACAGCGCGAGCCCACCGGGGTTGGATTCCACCGCCACGGACAGCAGTTGCGGCAGCGACTTCCCGCGCTGCCGGGCGCGGGCGCCGGACGCCCGGTTCGCCCGGGTCACGACAGTTCCGTCCGATCAACGGAGTCGACTAGCCGTTGCCCGGTCATGCACACCTCGTACCGATACAGACGCGCACTGCCACTCATCCGCACCGCGTGCGGACCAGCCAGTGTTCGTTCCACCTATCCATCCATCCCGACCACCGCGCGCCGCTCGTGCGGCTGCCCGGTGTTGCCGATCATCTCACTGAGCGCGACAATCCTCGCACCTGTCCCGTCGCCGGGTTCGGCAACGGCCACCGCGGCCTCGGTGAACACATGGCTCACCTCGTCCGCACCCCCCTGGTCTGCCCCCATCACCAGCGTCGCGCCCGCGATCGCGGCCGCGACGATCTCGAGCACGCCCGCCACCGAATCAGGTCGGCCCGCCGCTCGCGTGCGTGATTCGAAGTTGAGCCCGGCGCGCTCGGCCACCTGCTCGGCCGCGGTCGCCAGCTCGTCGTAGCTCAGCGTGCGACCGCCGCCGGCGAAGGCCACGTCGTCGCCGCGCAGGGCACGGGTGCGGTGCGCGTAGCCGATCGGACGAGGTGATTCCGCGGCCAGTTCGGCCCGCAGCGCGGGGTCGGCCAGGTCGTACCAGTCCAGCCCGTCGGGGGCGTCGAGGATGTCGATGGTCAGGCCGAGTTTCACCTCGAGGTTGCTGCCCGGCGGGCGGGCGTCCATCGTCATCAGCGGCACCACCGCCGCGCCCGCCTTGAGCACCGCCCAGGTCGCGATCGCCGCGTCCACCCCTCGGTCGAGCCGCACCGCGACTCCCGTACCCGGACCGGCGCCGCGGGCGATCAGCGAACGCGCCAATTGTGATGAGCGGGCATCGAACTCGGCGTAGGCGATCGCCGTTTCACCCAGCTCGAGCGCAGGTGCGTCCGGGTCTTCCTCCACGGCCGAGGCCAGTTCCTGCGCCAGCGCGGCACCGTTGGCCGACGGCACGGGGGCATAGGCCGCGGCCGTCAGCTCACGTTCGCGCTCGCTGGCGTCACGCAGATCGATATCGCCGACACGCACTGCGGGATCGGCGGCGACCGCGGTGACGATCTCGGTGAGACCGCGTGCGAAGGCGGCGACGGTGTGTTCGTCGAAAAGGTCGGTGGCGTAGGTGAAGACGATGCCGATCTCATCGGGTTCGCCGGTCGCCGACAGGCGCGGTTCGATGTTGACCTGCAGGTCGAACTTGGCGGGCCGGGCCGCGAGGTCCATCGCCTCGATGGTGAGGCCCGGCAGGCGGAGCACGGGGGTCTCGTTGTTGTGGAAGGAGAGCACCACCTGGAACAGCGGGTTGTGCGACACGGTGCCGGTCGGGGCCACCTCCTCGACCACGCGCTCGAACGGCAGGTCGGCGTTGGCGAAGGCGGCCAGGCCGACTTCGCGTGCGGTGCTGACCAATTCGTCGAAACCGCGGCTGGGGTCGACCTCGGTGCGCAGGGTGAGGGTGTTGACGAACATGCCGACCAGGTCGTCGAGCTCGGGTTCACCCCGGCCGGCGATCGGGGTGCCGATCGCGATATCGGTGCTGCCGGAGATCCTGGCGAGCAGCACGGCCAGTGCCGCGTGCACGACCATGAACAGCGACGCGTTGTGCCTGCGGGCGATCTCGGCGAGGCGGACATGAACGTCGGCGGTCAGAGTGGTGCTCACATCGGCGCCGCGCAGCGAGGCGTGCGAGGGGCGCGGATGGTCGTGCGGCAGCTCGACCGTGCCCGCCTGCCCCGACAGGGTGTGCCGCCAGAACTCCAACTGCCTCGCGGCGGTGGAATTCTCGTCGGATTCCGAGCCGAGCACCTCGCGCTGCCACAGCGCGTAGTCGGCGTACTGCACGGGCAGTGGCGACCAGGCGGGTGAGCGTCCTTCGACGCGGGCCCGATAGGCGATCACGAGATCACGGGCCAGCGGCGCGAGCGAAGCACCGTCGGCGATGATGTGCTGCACCACTACGGCGAGCACGTACTCTTCCTCCGCGAGCGGGTCCTCGGCGGGCGAGGTGAACAACCCGGCGCGCAGGGGAACTCGCTCGGCGACATCGAAACCGCCCGCGAGCAAACGCATCACCCGGTCACGTGGATCGTCGCATTCCTCCAGCGCGAGGCCGGTCGGCAGCACCGCGCTGACGGGCAGGATCTCCTGATACGGAACAGCGTCGGCGTCATCGGCCGGGAAACGGGTGCGCAGCGCCTCGTGCCGTTCGAGCACATCGGCGACGGCATAGCGCAGCGCAGAGGTGTCGAGCGCGCCGCGCAACCGCAGGACCAGCGGGATGTTGTACGCCGGTGAGTCGGGGTCGATGCGGTTGAGCAACCACATCCGCTGTTGCGCGGGCGAGAGCGGAACGACGCCACGGTCCTGCGCCGGAATCAGCGGTGGTCGTGGCGCGGCCACCGAACCTGGGCGCACGCGGGCCGCGAGCGAGCCGACGGTGGGCGCCTCGAACAGGTCACGTACCACCAGGTCGGTACTCAGTGCCTGGTCGATGCGGGCGATGGCCCTGGTGGCCAGCAGCGAGTTGCCACCGCGGTCGAAGAAGTTGTCGTCCAGACCGATCTCGGGCACGCCGAGCAGGGTCGCGAATACCTCGGCGACGCTGAGTTCGATGGGGGTGGTCGGCGCGCGGAAGGTGGTGGCGGCGGTGAACTCCGGCGCGGGCAGTGCCGCCCGGTCGAGTTTGCCGTTGGTGGTCATCGGTAGTTCCGCGACCACCACGACAGCGTCGGGAACCATGTATCCGGTGAGGAATTCGGCTACGGCCGCCCGCACCTCCACCGGGTCCAGACCCGCGACCACGCGAAGATCGGCGGGCGTGGAGTCGTCGTCGAACCCCGCGCCGCTGTCGCCACGTCCGAAGCGCGCGCCTACCGGCGGCTTCGGAAGTACGGTCGTGGGCGCGTCGTTCGGATCGACTACATCTGTCGCCGGGACGACGTAGGCGATCAGCCGGTCTCCGGCGTGCTCGTCGGCGCGCACGATGACCGCGGACTGCCCGACGCCGGGCACCCGCAGCAGGGCTGCCTCGATCTCGCCCGGTTCGATCCGGAAACCACGCAGCTGCACCTGCTGGTCGCCGCGGCCGCCGTATTCGAGGGTGGGGGTGCCACGGAACCCGATCCAGCGACCGAGGTCGCCGGAGCGGTAGCGCCGGGCGCCCGGTTCACCGAACGGGTCGGCGACGAAGCGGGTGGCGGTGAGACCCGGCTTGCCGAGGTAGCCGCGCGAGAGCTGGTTGCCCGCGATGTAGAGCTCACCCGCCACACCGAACGGCACCGGACGCAGACGGTCGTCGAGGACGACCACCGACAGTCCGGGCAGCGCACGGCCGATGAGGCTGCCGGGCAGGTCGACGGCAGATCCGCCGATATGGTCGGCGTCCACCGGCGCCCGGTCGGCGACGATGTCCGCCGTCCGCGCGGTCAGGACCTGGTGCGAGACATGGACGGTGGTCTCGGTGATGCCGTACATGTTGACGAGTTCCGGTGCGCCCGGCCCGTTTCCGTAGCGGTCGTACCAGCGGCTGAGCTTGCGGGGGTCGAGAGCCTCACCACCGAAGACCACGTACCGCACCGGCAGCGCGATGGCGCCCGCGGCCTGCGCGGCCCGGTCGGCTTCGTCGAGCTGGGCGAAGGCGGTAGGCGTCTGGCTCAGCACCGTCACGTGTTCACGGGCCAGCAGTTCGCGGAATTCGATCGGCGACCGGGAGGTCAGGTGGTCGACGACGACCACCGACGAACCGCCTGCCAGCGCGCACCACAGTTCCCAGACGGAGAAGTCGAAGGCGAAGGAGTGGAACACCGTCCACACGTCGTCCTCGTCGAAGGCGAACAACAGCTGGGTGTTGGCGAACAGCTCGAGCACATTGCGGTGGGTGACACCGACGCCCTTGGGCAGGCCGGTGGAACCCGAGGTGTAGATGACGTACGCGAGATGATCCGGGCGCAGCGGAGCACGGCGTTCATCGGGATGCAGCGGAGCGTCGCTGTAGACGGGCGGCTCGTCGAGCAACACCACGGGCAGATCCGCGAGCGGCGTCAGCAGTCCGTGCTCGGCCGAGGTGGTCAGCACAACAGCGGGTTTCGCGTCGTCGACGATGTAGGCCAGCCGCTGCGCCGGGTATCCGGAGTCGATCGGCAGGTAGCCCGCACCCGACAGCAGCACCGCGAGCAGCGCGACCGGCAGCTCCTCGGTGCGCGCAACGGCCACAGCCACCAGGGTTTCCGGGCCCGCGCCCTGCACGACGAGCGCGCGGGCCAGCGCCGATGCCCGACCGAGGAGGCCGGCGAAGGTGAGGGACCGCTCCCCCGCCCTGATCGCGATCGCCTCGGGACGCTGTTGCGCCTGGGCGGTGATCAGGTCGGTGAGCGTGACCTCGGGAACCGCGATGCCGGGCGAATAGCCCTCGCGCAGGACGAGTTCACGCTCGCCGGGGGCGAGCACGTCGATATCGCCGACCGGCTTGGCCGGGTCGGCCACCACCGCGGCGAGCACCCGCGTCCAGCGGTCGGCGAAGTCGGCGACCGTGGCGCGGTCGAAGAGGTCGGTGGCATAGACGAAGGTGGCCGCCAGGCCCTGCGGCGCGCCGTCGACGCCGATGTGTTCGGCGAGCTCCACCTGCAGATCGAACTTCGCCAGTGGCACCGTGAAGTCGGCGGCGGAGACGGCGAGGCCGGGCAACGCCAGGTCGGTGCGGGCCAGGTTCTGGAAGGTCAGCATCACCTGGAACAGCGGGTGCCGCGCGGTCGAACGCACCGGCTCCAGCAGGTCGACGAGCCGCTCGAACGGCACATCGGCATGTCCGAAGGCGGCCAGATCGCGTGCTCTGACCTCGGCGAGAAGCCCGCCGAAGTTCGTCGCCGGATTCACCTCGGTGCGCAGGACCAGGGTGTTGACGAACATGCCGATCAGCTCGTCGAGCGCCTGCTCGCCACGACCGGCCACCGGGGTGCCGATCGCGATGTCGCGGGTGCCGGAGAGCCGGGCCAGCAGCATGGCCAGCGCGGTGTGCACCACCATGAACAGCGTGGCGTTGTGCTCGCGGGCCAGCGCGGACAGACCGGCGTGCACCGAGGCGGGGACCTGGACACTCAACGACCCGCCCGCCCGGCTCGACACGGCGGGACGCGGCCGGTCGGTGGGCAGTTCGAGCTGTTCGGGCAAGCCGGACAGCGTCTTTCGCCAGAAGGCCACTTGCGCGGCGAGCAGCGAATCCGGGTCGTGCTCGGCGCCGAGCAGTTCACGCTGCCACAGCGTGTAGTCGACGTACTGCACCGGCAGCGGCGGCCATTGCGGCGCGCCGCCACCGCGCCGTTCGGCGTAGGCGGTGAGCAGATCCCTGGTCAGCGGCGCGAACGAGAAGCCGTCGGCGGCGATGTGGTGCACCACGCAGACGACGACGTGCTCGTTGTCCGAGATCGCGAGCACCCGCACCCGCACCGGCGGCCCGGCGGTGACGTCGAAGCCGGTCAGCGCGGCAGCGCCGATCGCCTCGGTCAGGTCTTCCTCCGCCACCTCGACGATCTCGAACTCGGGCACCGCGGCAGGGTCGCCCGCCGCCAGCACCAGCTGGTGACCTTCGCCGTCGAGGACCGCGCCGTGGCCCTCCGCGCCGATACCGTCGGATACCGGGTAGACCGTGCGCAGAACTTCGTGGCGCGCGATCAGGTCGGCGATCGCGGCGCGCAGGGCGGGCAGGTCGAGGCGGCCGGAAAGGCGGACCGCGACCGGGATGTTGTCCACGGCCGACGTGGGGTCGAAGCGGTTGAGGAACCACATCCGCTGCTGGGCGTAGGACAGCGGGACCAGCTCGGGGCGCGGACGCGGCGTCAGCGGGAGCGCGTGTGCCGAAACACGGTGCTGCTCGGCTCGATTGGCGAGGGCGGCGACGGTCGGCGCCTCGAACACCGCCTGCACCGGCACCCGCACGTCCAGCGCGGCGCCGATGCGAGCCACCGCCTGCGCGGCGAGCAGCGAGTCGCCGCCCAGTTCGAAGAAGTCGTCGTCGGCGCCGACCCGGCCCGCGCCGTCACGCAGCAACAGGGCGGCGAACACGTCGGCCACCACCTGTTCGGCCGGGGTGGCGGGCGCGCGGAAACCGCGGGCGGTGAACACCGGCGTCGGCAGCGCGGCGCGGTCGAGCTTGCCGACCGAGGTCAGCGGCAGCTCTTCGAGGACCATGATGACCGACGGGATCATGTACGCGGGCAACGATTCCGCGAGGAATTCCGCCAGCGCGCCGGTGTCGATCGTGCGGCCGGGGCGCGGCAGCACGTAGGCGACCAGCGCGGTCGCGCCCGAGGGCATCGTCTTACCCAGCGTCACGGCGTAGTCGAGGTCGGGGTGCGCGGTGAGCGCGTTGTCGATCTCGCCGAGCTCGATCCGGAAGCCGCGTACCTTCACCTGGAAGTCGGTGCGGCCCAGGTATTCCAGCGTGCCGTCGTGTTCGAACCGGCGCACCAGATCACCGGTGCGGTACAGCCTGCCCGGCCCGAACGGCGAGGCGACGAAACGTTGCGCGGTGAGCCCCGGCCTGCCCAGATACCCCTGCGCGAGCGCGGGGCCGGAGAGGTACAGCTCGCCGACCACTCCGGCGGGCACCGGCCGCAGGCGCGCGTCGAGCACGTACAAGCCCATGCCGGGCACCGCGTGGCCGATGGTGATCGGCGCGTGGGCCCGCAGCGCCGAGGTGCTGGTGGCGAGGATGGTCGCCTCGGTGGGGCCGTACCCGTTGTAGAACGCGCGCTCACCGGTTGCCCAGCGACCGACCAGTTCCGGGCCGAACCGGTCGCCCGCGACGATCACGGTCGACAGGTCCGGCAGCCCGGCCGGGTCGACGGACTCGAGCGCGCCAGGGGTGATCAGCAGGTGGGTGATGCGTTCGCGGCGCAGCAGGTCCGACAGTTCGAAACCGCCGAACACGCGCGGCGGCGAAACCACCAGGGTCGCACCGGTAGCGAAGGCGAGCAGCAACTCGAGCACCGACACGTCGAAGTTCGGCGAGCAAACATGCAGCACCCGCGAATCGGGTTGCACGTCATAATGTTCGCGCTCGGCGGCGACCAATGTGGCAAGCCCGGTGTGGGTCACCACGACGCCCTTCGGCTTACCGGTGGAGCCGGAGGTGTAGATGACGTAGGCCGGGTGCGCTTCGTCGATCGGGCGGACCCGATCGGCGTAGCTCACCGCGTGCCCCGGCCGCACGGCGATGCGCTCGGCGACCACCGGGTCATCGAGTTCGATCCAGTACGCCGTGGTACCGAGGCAGGCGCGATGGGCCGCGGTGGTCAGGCCGATGGTCGCGCCGGAGTCGGCGACGATATGGGCGATCCGGTCGGCCGGGTAGGCCGGGTCGACCGGCACGTACGCGGCACCGGTCTTGGCGATGGCCCACACCGCGAGCACGGATTCGATCGAGCGGGCGATGGCGATCGCGACGACATCGCCCGCGCCCATCCCCCGGTCGATGAGTTCACGTGCCAGGCGCGAGGACCGCTCGTCGAGCTCCCGATATGTGAGGTGTTGTTCCGCGCCGGGCATCCCGGTGGGGTTGTAGCGCAGCGCGATCGAATCGGCCGCGGATTCGACGGCGGCCGTGAGCAGCTGACCGAACAACGGTGCGCCGGTAGTACGTCGGCGACCGGCACGGCCCGTGCGGCGGGGGGTTTCCACAGACCTATACACCTCTCGCGTCCGGCGGCCGAGTCGGACACAGCATAGCCACACCTACATAGCCGCTGCCGACCGTCGCCGAGGTGTGCGCCACGACACACCAACTCTATCGCAACAGAATCGTAATGCCCATGTAGTCCGTTACGGACGTGTATCGCCGGATCCGTCCGCACCCGCGACGACCTGCGCAATTGCCGGTCCGGACGTGGCTACCGCCACAGCGGAGAGCATCTCCTGGTGGGTGGCCTCGACCGGGTGGTCAGCAATGATCCCGCTGACGAACGGGCGCCATCGCGAGGCCCCGTCCCCCAGCTTTTGGGGGGTCCGCAGGGCGGTGAAATAGGTCAGATCACCGTCGAATCGTGCGGGTTCGAGCTCGGTGAGAAGCGCCACCGAGCGCAGTGCTCCGCGGTACATGCCCACGAACTGCGCGCGCGAGATCGGCGTGTCCGCAGCGAGTGTTGTGTGCAGTGATTCCAGTGCCTCGTCGCCGAGTTCGGTGAGTTGGCTGGGCAGTTGCCGCTCGGGTATGCCGAGTTCGGTGAGCACGTGCCGCAATTCGGTGGCGAAATCGGCGAGTGCGGCGCCGGGGAGGCTGTCGAGCATCGTCAACGACGCCACCGTCTCGCCCTCGGCTTGCAGGCGGGTCGCCACGGCCTGCGCCAGCACGCCGCCGAGGGACCAGCCGAGCAGCTGATAGGGGCCATGGGGCTGAACGCCGCGGATCTCGGCCAGGTAGCGGTCGACCAGCTCCTCGGCCGAGGCGGGCCGGAATTCCGGATCGCTCAGGGCCGGTGACTGGATGCCGACCACGGGCTGATCCTCGGGCAGGTGCGGCACCAGGCTCGCGTAGGCCCACGCCAGACCCGAGACCGGGTGCACACAGATCAGCGGCGGACGGGTGCCGCGGCGGGCGATCGGCAGCACGACCGCGAGTGCGGCTTCGAGGTCGGCCGCGCCTGCGGGGCCGTCGCTGATTCTGGTAGCGAGACCGGCGACGGTCGGGTCGGCGAAGAACGCGGCGACGGTGAGCTCCACGCCGGTGTGTTCACGCAGGTGGTGCACGACGCGGGTGGCCAGCAGCGAGTTGCCGCCGAGCGCGAAGAAATCGTCGTCGAGGCCGGGGTTGCGCGCGCCGAGGACCTCGGTGAAGACGGCGGCTACGGCGATCTCGTGCTCGGTCCCGGGCGCGCGATAGCGGCGGGGTTCGAGCACCGGCGCCGGAAGGGCGGCCCGGTCGAGCTTGCCGTTCGCGTTCAGCGGGAGGCGGTCGAGCACGACGAAGGCCGAGGGGACCATGTAGGACGGGAGCACCTGCGCCACCGCGGCTTTGGCCTGCGCGGTGGTGAGCGCCCCGCCGGGTGCGGGGACGACATAGGCAACCAGCCGGTCACCGAGTTGCGGGTCGGTCGTGGCGACGACCGCCGCCTGGGCGATCTGCGGTGCGGCGAGCAGGGCCGCTTCGATCTCGCCGAGTTCGATGCGGAATCCGCGGATCTTGACCTGGAAGTCGGTGCGACCGCGATAGTCGAGTTCGCCGTCAGCGGTCCAGGCGACGAGATCACCGGTGCGGTACATGCGGGCGCCGAGCGCGGAGAACGGATCGGCGACGAAGCGGTCCGCGGTGAGGTCGGGTCGGCCGAAATACCCGCGGGCGAGCTGCGCGCCCGCCAGATACAACTCTCCCGCGACACCTACCGGGACCGGACGCAGACGGGCGTCGAGGACGTAGACCCGGCTGTTCCATTCGGGCCGGCCGATCGGGACCGTGGTGCGATCGGCGGTGGTGACGCGGTGGTCGGTGATGGAGACCGCGGCCTCGGTCGGGCCGTACAGGTTGTGCAGCGCCGCCGGGTTCGTCGCCAGGAAACGCTGGGCGGTGGCGGCGGGGAGCGCCTCGCCGATGGCGAGTACGCGCCGCAGCGAATTCGGCAGGACACCGGCGGATTCGGTGAGCAGCGCATCGAGCATCGACGGCACCACGTGCAGGGTGGTCACCGAGTGCGCGGCGAGCACGCGGAGCAGGTAGGCGGGGTCGCGATGGCCTTCTGGAGCGGTGATCACCAGGCGGCCACCGCAGATCGCGGCCGACCAGAATTCCCAGACCGACAGGTCGAAGGTGGCGGCGGTCTTCAACAGGACCGAGTCATCGGGGCCCAGGCCGAATGCTGCTGTCTTCCACCGCAACTGGTTGACGATGGCGGCGTGCGAGACGGCGACGCCCTTCGGCTTGCCGGTCGAGCCGGAGGTGAAGATGACGTAGGCGGTGTTCCCTGAGCGCAACACACCGATGCGCTCGCTCGCCGCGATCGGGGCGGCTGACACCGCCGACAGCTCCAGGGTGTCGACGGCGATCACCGGTGCGCTCCGTGTCGCGTCGACGCCGGCGGTGAAACCGTCACGCGTGGTGGTCAATACGCAGGTCGGGGCAGCGGTCGCGAGCACATGCGATACCCGATCGGCGGGCTGGCCGGGATCGACGGGAACGTAGGCGGCGCCCGCCTGCGTCACCGCGTACATGGCGACGACCAGCTCGGTCGAGCGTCGCATCGCCAAGGCGACCCGGTCCTCGACACCGACGCCCTGCGCGATGAGGTGTCGCGCCAGCTGATTCACGCGGGCCGCGAAGTCACGATAGGTGAGCGCGGCGCCGTCGGCGTCGACGAGCGCCACACCGTCCGGGTTCGCGGCGGCGGTGTCGGCGAACAGGGCAGGCAGCGTCGTGGCCGGGGTGGCATGGCCGGTGGCGTTCCAGTCGTGCAGGATTCGCGCACGCTCGGCATCGGAGAGCAGGTCGATCTCGTCGACGGGACGGCCCGGCGATGCGGCGATCGCGGTGAGTACTAGCGCGAAGCGCTCCGCGTAGGACTGTGCGGTCGACTCGTCGAAAAGGTCCGTGGCATAGGTGAACACGCCGCTGATCCCCTGCGCCACGCCGTCACTGTCGTAGCCGTCGGCGACGATGGCGTGCAGATCGAACTGGGACACCGCGAGATCCACGTCGACGCCCTCGACCGCGGTCTCACCGAGTTCGAGGCCGGAGCGGCTGAGGTTCTGGAAGGACAGGCCGACCTGGAACAGCGGGTGGCGGGCAGTGGAGCGGGCGGGGTTGATCGCCTCGACCAGTCGCTCGAACGGCAGGTCCGCGTTCGCGAAGACCTGGAGGTCGGTATCGCGCTGGCGGGCGAGCAGTTCGGTGAACGACTCACCGGTTCGCAGCGTGGTGCGAAAGACCAAGGTGTTGACGAACATGCCGATCAGGTCGTCGAGCGCGGCCTCGCCACGACCCGCGACGGGCGTACCGACCGCCAGATCGTCGGTGCCCGCGAGCCTGGCCAGCGTCACCGCGAGGGCAGTGTGCACGACCATGAACAGCGTCGCGCCCTGATTGCGCGCCACCGCCAGGAGGGCGCGGTGGGTGTCGGCGTCGACCTCGATCGGGACGCGACCGCCGGCGAGGGACTGCACGGCGGGACGCGGCCGGTCGGCGGGCAGGTCGAGCTGGTCGGGCAGCCCGGCCAGCGCGCCACGCCAGTAGGCGAGCTGGGCCGAGGCCAGCGATCGCGGGTCGTCCTCGCTGCCGAGCAAGGCCCGCTGCCACAGCGCGTAGTCGGCGTACTGCACGGCCAACGGCGCCCACTCCGGCGCGTCACCCGCCGAGCGGGCCGCGTAGGCGAGCATGAGATCCCTGGTGAGCGGGGCGAGTGAGGACCCGTCACCGGCGATGTGGTGCACGACCACCGCGAGCACCGCTTCGTCGCCACCGAGCTCGAACAACGCGACCCGCAACGGCACCTGGCCGCGCACATCGAATCCCGACGAACCGAACTCGCGCATGGCGGCGGTGAGCTGCTCGGGTGCGATCGAGCCCACCTCGAGCCGCGGCGTCGCCTCGGTCCCGGCCAGGATCTGCTGGATCGGCCCGTCGTCGGTCTCGGGGTAGATCGTGCGCAGGGTTTCGTGCCGGGCGACGAGGTCGGCCACGGCGGCGCGCAGGGCTTCGACATCGATGGCACCGTGCAGCCGCACCGCCATCGGGATGTTGTAGGCGACCGATCCCGGGTCGAACTGATTGAGGAACCACATCCGCTGCTGGGCCAGCGACAGCGGAATCCGTGCGGGCCGCTCCCCGGCGGTCAGCGCGGGACGTGCACCCGCACCGGCGGATTCGGCGAGTCGCCGGGCCAGCGTTTCCACCGTCGACGCCTCGAACAGCAGCCGGACCGGAAACTCGGTGTCCAGCGCGGCGCCGAGGCGGGCGGCGACCTGGGTGGCCATCAGCGAGTTGCCGCCGAGGGCGAAGAAGTCGTCGTCGAGGCCGAGCTGCGTGTCGCCGAGGTCGAGCACCTGAACGAAGGTGCCTGCCACGATCTCCTCGACCGCCGTTGTGGGGGACCGGAATTCGGCGTGTTCGAGGATCGGTGCGGGCAGCGCCCTTCGGTCGAGCTTGCCGACCGGGGTGAGCGGAATGATGTCGAGTGCCATCAGCACGGTCGGCACCATGTGCGCGGGCAGGCTGCGCTCGGCGAAGGCGGTGAGCGCGGCGTGGTCGACGGTCGCGCCCGGGGCCGCGTGCACGTAGGACACCAGAATGGTGGCGCCGCTGTCGAGTTCGTGGCCGATGGTGGCGGCGAAGTCGAGGCTCTCGTGGGCCGAGAGCACCGCGTCGATCTCGCCGAGTTCGATGCGGAAACCACGGATCTTGACCTGGAAGTCGTTGCGGCCCACATAATCCAACGCGCCATCGGCGGTCCAGCGGACCAGATCACCGGTGCGGTAGAGGCGAGAACCGGCCGGGTCGAACGGATTCGCGACATAGCGAGAGGCGGTGAGGGCGGGCCGGGCGTGGTAGCCGCGGGTCAGCTGGGCGCCGGTGATGTAGAGCTCGCCGGTGACGCCGGGCGGAACGGGGCCGAGCCGGTCGTCGAGGACGTATTCGGCGACCCCGTTGATCGGGCCGCCGATGGTCATCGGGTCGCCCGGTTTCAGCGGCACACTGATGTTGGTGACAATGGTCGTCTCGGTGGGCCCGTACACGTTGTGGAATTCGCGCAGGGTGCCATCGGCGAGGGGAATCGCCCAGCGCCGCAGCAGATCCGGCGCAACCGCCTCGCCGCCGACCGCCACCACCCGGAAGTCGTCGAGCCCGTCCGGGTCGATCGAGGCCAGCGCGGCCGGAGTGATGAACGCGTGGCTCACCCGTTCCCGCCGCAACAGCGCGGCCAGATCGTCGCCGCCGTACACACTCGGGTCCACGATCACCATCGTGGCGCCCGCGCCGATCGCCAGCAGCAGCTCCAGCAGCGACGCGTCGAAGGACGGCGACGCGAAATGTAGCGTGCGCGAAGTGGATTCGACACCGTAGTGCCGACGCTGCTCCTCGCTGAACCCCGCGAGCCCGGCCTGCGTCACCGCGACGCCCTTGGGCAGGCCGGTGGAGCCGGAGGTGTAGATGAGGTAGGCGAGATCCTCGGCCCGCACCGGACGAAGCCGGTCGGCGGAGGTGATCGCCTCGCCGGAGAGGCTGTCGAAAGGGTCCGCCTGGTCGGTGCCGTAGCGCCGGCCACCCGCAGGCCGAGCGCCGTTGTCGCGCGTGTCGCCGGTCGGCTCGGCGTCGAGTCGGAGCCATTGCACCTGGGCCGGAAGTCCGTCGGCGACGGCCGCGACGGTCAGTCCGAAGACCGCGCCGGAGTCGGTGACCATGTGCGCCACCCGATCCGGGGGGTAGTTCGGGTCGACGGGGACGAAGCCCGCACCGGTCTTGGTGACGGCCCAGACGGCGAGGACCGATTCGATGGAGCGCGGGATTCCGATGGCTACCAGGTCGCCCGCGCCGATGCCACGACCGATCAGGAAGCGGGCGATGCGGTTCGACCGCTCGTCGAGTTCGGCGTAGGTGAGGCTGCCGAGGGTGCGGGCGGCGTCGGCGAGGACGACCGCGAGACCGTCGGGGTTGGTCTCGACCGCGGTGGCCAGCAGCTGTGCCAACGCGGTGACGCGCGGGCGACGCGTACGAACCGGTCGGGTTCTTGCCGGTCGTGTCATAGCTGTTCCACCTCACCCATCACCGAAACTTGTTGTCCCGCAGCGGGGCCCCCGCACTGCGGGCGCCGCTCACGCCACCGGGGCGCGCAGATCTCCGAGTACCAGCACTGCCTCGGCCGCTCCCGGATTGCCCGGTGCGGCATCATCGGCGATCAGCGCCTGCAGATCACCGAGCTCGGCGGTATCGAGCGCCTCGATCCCCACCCGGTCACCGAACAGGTGGGTCACCCACTCCTCGGCCAGTGACGCCGACAATCCGTTGGCTACCCCGATGTCCGCGACACCGGGCACCAGCACCATCGACGCGCCCGCAACGCCCGCGGCCACCGGCTCGACCAGCGCCGTGAAGCTGTCGACGGAGCCGTGGCCGAAGGTGCGGGCTTCGAAGGTCAGGTCGGTGTCGGCGCGCACCTGCGCACCCGCCGTGGCGAGTTCGTCGTAACTGCGGGTGCCGTCGGCGCCGACGAAGGCCGGGTCACCGCCGCGCAGAGCTCGGGTGCGGTCGGCGTAGGTGACCGGGCGAGCGGACTGTGTGGACAGTTCGGTCTTGATCGCCGGGTCGTCGAGCGAGATCCAGTCGACGCCGCGAGGTTCGCCGACGGTGATACTCAGTTTCGCGGCAGGTTCGGCGGGCGACTCGGTGCCGGTCACCGGGACCACGGCCGCGCCTGCCTTGAGGATCGCCCAGACCGCGACGGCCCAGTCGACGCCACGCGGAAGATCGACGGCCACACCGTCTCCCGGCCCGAAGCCGCGCCCGATCAGCAGCCGGGCCAGGCGGGCGGAGCGGGCGTCGAGCTGCTCGTAGGTCAGCGCGTCGTCGCCCCAGACGAGCGCGGGGCCCTCGGGGTCGTCCTCGGCGGCGGCGGTGAAAGCCTGCGCCAGAGTGGTGCCGCCCGACGGGGTGCTCGGCGCGGGCGCCTTGGCCGCGCCGGCGAGCAGCCGGGTGCGTTCGGACTCGTCGAGGATGTCGATGTCGCCGATCCGGATCTGCGGGTCGGCGGCGACGGCGGTCAGGATGCGGGCGAAGCGGGCGCCGATGCTGCGCACGGTGGCCTCGTCGAACAGGTCGGTGGCGTAGTTGAACAGCGTCACCAGCTCGTCGGGATCACCGGCGGCGGTGAAGCGCGGTTCGACGTCCACCTGCAGGTCGAACTTGGCGGCGATCGCGGTGTCCAGCGCGTTCACGGTGAGGCCGGGCAGTTCGAGCGCGGCCGCCTCGTTGTTGCTGAAGGTGAGCGCCACCTGGAACAGCGGGCTCTGCGCACTGCCCCGTCCGGGCGCGACGACCTCGGCGACCCGCTCGAACGGCAGGTCGGCATTGGCGAACGCGCCGAGGTCGGTCTCCCGCGCCACGTCCACGGCCTCGTCGAAGGAACCGGCCGGATCGAGGGTGGTGCGCAGGGTCAGGGTGTTGACGAACATGCCGACCAGCTCGTCGAGCGCCCGCTCACCGCGCCCGGCGACAGCGGTGCCGATGGCGATGTCGGATGTGCCCGACAAGCGGCCGAGCAGCACGGCCAGCGCCGCGTGCACGACCATGAACAGCGACGACTTGTGCTCGCGTGCCAAGTGATTGAGGGCGGCGTGCACCTCGGCAGGCAACCGCAGCTCGGACGTGGCGCCGCGCAGGGTCGGTACCGAGGGCCGCGGGCGGTCCTGCGGCAGTTCCAGCAGCGGTGGCACGTCGGCCAGCTGGTTGCGCCAGTAGTCGAGCTGGGCGGCGGCCAGGGATTCGGGCTGCTCGTCGTCGCCGACGACCGCCCGCTGCCACAGCGCGAAGTCCGCGTACTGCACTTCCAGCGGCGTCCACGCCGGGCTCTGTTGCGCGGCACGAGCCACGTAAGCGGTCATCAGATCGCGGGCGAGCGGGGCCAAGGACGCGCCGTCGGCCGAAATATGGTGCACCACGACAACGAGCAGCCACTCGGCCGAAGTCCCGTCGGTGAGCAATCGCGCACGCAGCGCAACCTCACGCGTCACATCGAAACCGGCACCGGCCAATTCGCCCGCACGAGTGAGGACATCGGTGGTCGTCTCGACCTGGAGCCCCTCGGGCAGTACATCGGCCACGGAGAGAATCTCCTGGAAAGCCCTGCCGTCGGACACCGGGAAGTAGGTGCGCAGCGACTCGTGTCTGCCGAGCACGTCGGTGACCGCGGCGCCGAGGGCGGCGATGTCGAGCTCACCGGTGAGGCGGATCGCGAAGGGGATGTTGTAGGAGCCCGAGGCGGGGTCGACCTGGTTGACCACCCACATGCGCTGCTGAGCCAGCGACAGCGGAATGCGCTGTGGCCGTTCGGCGGCGACCAGCGGCGGTCGGGCAGCGGCACCGCTCGCCGCACCGACGCGCGCGGCCAAGGCCGACACGGTGGGCGTCTCGAACAGGTCGCGGATGGCGAGGTGGGCGTCGAGCGCCTCGTTGATGCGGGCGATCGCCCGGGTGGCGAGCAACGAGTTGCCGCCGAGCGCGAAGTAGTCGTCGTCGGCGCCGACGCGGGCCATGCCGAGCAGTTCCGCGAAGACCCCGGCGACGATCTCCTCGGCGGGGCTGGCAGGAGCGCGGAATTCGCCCGCGGTGAACGCGGGGGCGGGCAGCGCCTTCCGGTCGAGCTTGCCGCTCGGATTCAGCGGGAAGCCGTCCAGCACCGTGACGACGGTCGGAACCATGTAGGTGGGCAGCGAGTCCGCCACGGCCGTGCGCAGCGCCGCGGGGTCGGGCTCCTCGCCGGGCCGCGCCACCACATACGCCACCAGGTGCTGGCCGGACGCGGTGTCGAGTACCAGGGCCACGGCCTGGCTGATCGCCTCCTGGGCGAGCAGGGCGGTCTCGATCTCACCGAGCTCGATGCGCTGACCGCGGAACTTCACCTGGAAGTCGGTGCGGCCCAGGTATTCCAGCGCGGGCTCGGCCGAGGATCCACCCCAGCGGACGAGGTCGCCGGAGCGGTACATCCGCGCGCCGGGCTCGAAGGGGTTGGCCACGAACCGATCCGCGGTCAGACCGGGACGGGCGACATAACCGCGCGCGAGCTGGTCACCGGCGAGGTACAGCTCGCCGACCACTCCGGCAGGCACCGCGCGCAGGCGTGAATCCAGCACGTAGACACGGGTATTCCACTCCGGCACGCCCATCGGTACCGATCCGCGATCGGAATCGCTTGCGGGCCATCGCGTCACGGTGACAGCAGCCTCGGTGGGCCCGTACAGGTTGTGCACCCCGGCCGTGGACACGCGGGCCACGTCGGCCACGGTCTCGGTGGGCAGCGCCTCACCGGCGGCGAACACCGCCCGCAGGCTCGGAATCGAACCGGCGGTGGTGTGCGCGGCGAAGACCGACAGCATCGACGGCACGAAGTCGGTGAGCGTCACGCCCTGTGCCGCGATCGTTTCGGCGAGGTACAGCGGGTCGCGATGTCCGTCGTGGGTCGACACGACCAGCTTCGCGCCGGTCCGCAGCGGCAGGAAGTAACCCCACAGCGACACGTCGAACGTGGCGGGCGTCTTCTGCAGATACACATCCGACGGGCCGATCCCGTACTCGGCGCCCATGTAGACCATCTGGTTGACGATCGCCGCGTGCGACACCGCCACACCCTTGGGACGCCCGGTGGAACCGGAGGTGAAGATGACATAGGCCGGGTTCTCGGGCCGGACCGGCCGAGCCGGCTCGACAGGCGCGGCCGAGAACTCTTCGAGCGCAACGGAATCCACCAGGATCACCGGCACACCCGCGGGTACCTCGATCGCGTCCGCGGTGGTGCTCAGCACAGCGGCGGGCGCTGCGGTATCGATAATGTGGGCGATGCGATCGGCCGGATGGTCCGGGTCGATCGGCACATACGCACCACCTGCGGTCACGATCGCGTACATCCCGACCACCAGATCGAGCGAGCGCCGAACCGCGAGGCCGACCAGGGATTCGGGACCGACGCCGTGGGTCACCAGCAGCCGGGCGAGCCGGTTGACCCGCTCGTCGAACTCCCGATAGGTCAGCTCGGCGCCCTCGTACGCGACAGCGACAGCATCGGGGTGCTCGGCCACCGCACGTCGATAGCCGTCGAGCAACAGTTCCGGCGCGAGGTCGCGGCGAGTGTCGTTCCACTGCACCAGGATCCGGTCCAGCTCGGCGGGCTCCAGAAGCTCGATCGCACCGAGCGGCGCGGCGGGCGCGGCGACGATCGCGGCCAGCAACCGCTGGAATCGATCGGCGAACCCGGCGACGGTCTCGGCGTCGAACAGATCGGTGGCGTAGGTGAGCCCGACCGCGATGCCGTGCGGCGCACCGTGGCGATCGGTGTCCTCCACCATCTCGAACTGCAGGTCGAACTTGGCGAACGGAATGGTCATCTCGACGCCCGCGACGGTCAGACCGGGCAGTTCCAGTGCCGTGCGCGCCATGTTCTGGAAGGCGAGCATCACCTGGAACAGCGGGTGCCGCGCGGTCGAACGGGCCGGGTCGAGCAGCTCGACCAATCGCTCGAACGGCACATCGGCGTGACCGAAGGCCGCGACGTCGACCGCGCGGGTCGAGGCGAGCAGCTCTTCGAAGCTGCCCGCCGGGTCGACCTCGGTGCGCAGCACCAGGGTGTTGACGAACATGCCGATCAGGTCGTCGAGGGCGGCGTCACCACGACCCGCGACGGGGGTGCCGATGGCGATGTCGGTGCTGCCCGACAGCCGGGCCAGCAGCGCCGACAGCGCGGCGTGCACCACCATGAACAACGTCGAATTATGGGCGCGCGCGATCTGATCCAACCCGGCGTGCACCTCGGCCGGGATGCGGAAGTCCAGGCTCGCACCACGGTAGGAGGCGGTGGCGGGCCGCGGCCGGTCGGTGGGCAGCTCGAGCTGGTCGGGCACACCGGCGAGCTGGGTGCGCCAGAAGTCGATCTGCTGGGTCAGGATCGACTCCGGGTCGTCCTCGGTGCCGAGCACGGCCCGCTGCCAGAGCGTGAAATCGGCGTACTGGACGGCCAATTCGGGCCAGCCCGGCGCGTTACCCGCGCTGCGCTGGACGTAGGCGGTCATCAGGTCGCGGGTGAGCGGGCCCATCGACACACCGTCACCGGCGATGTGGTGCATCACGCAGACCAGCACGTGCTCGGTCGCGCTCAGTCGCAGCAGCCGCAGGCGCAGCGGCGGAGCGACGGTGACATCGAAGCCCGCGCTGACGGTCTCGGTGACCAGGGCGGCGATCGCGTCCTCGTCTGCCTCGTCGGCCGCCAGAGCGGGCACGGCGCGCGGGTCCGACAGCGGCAGCACCAGCTGTGTGCCGACCCCGTCGACCGGCGGATACATCGTGCGCAGCACCTCGTGGCGGGCCACCAGGTCGGTAACCGCGACACGCAACGCGTCGACATCGAGCGCGCCCGACAGGCGCACCGCGATCGGCATGTTGTTCACCGCGCTGGCCGGATCGAACTGGTTGAGGAACCACATCCGCTGCTGGGCGAACGACAGCGGGATCGAGTCGGGGCGCTGCTGCGCGACCAGCTCGTGGCCGGAACCGGTGCCGATATGACGTTCGACGCGTTCGGCCAGCCCCGAGACCGTGCTGACCTCGAACAGCACCTGCACCGGAATCCGGGTGTCGAGCGCGGCGCCGAGGCGCGTGGCGGCCTGCGCGGCCAGCAGCGAGTTGCCGCCGAGCTCGAAGAAGTCGTCGTCGGCACCGACCCGGATCTCGTCCGGCGCACCGGCGGTCAGCAGATCGGCGAAGATGTCGGCCACCACCTGCTGCACCGGAGTCACCGGCGCGCGGAACTCGCGCACCGCGAAAACAGGCTCGGGCAACGCTTTTCGGTCCAGCTTGCCCACCGGCGTCAGCGGGATCCGGTCCAGCACCATGATCGCGGCCGGAATCATGTAGCCGGGCAACGATTCCGCGAGGAACGCGTCGAGCGTGGTCACCTCGAGCGTCGCGCCGGAGCGGGGCATCACATACGACACCAGCGCTGTCACACCGGAAGGCAGAGTCTTGCCGAGAGTCGCCGCGAAGTCGATGTCGGGGTGCGCGGTGAGCGCGTTGTCGATCTCACCGAGCTCGATCCGGAAGCCGCGGATCTTCACCTGGAAGTCCGAGCGCCCCATGTACTCGATGACGCCGTCACCGGATTCGCTGCGCCGCACCAGGTCTCCGGTGCGGTACAGGCGCGCGTTCGCGTCACCGGACTCGGCGCCGAACGGGCTGGCGACGAAACGTTCCGCGGTCAGCGCGGGGCGGTTCAGGTAACCCTGTGCCAGCGCGGGACCCGACAGATACAGCTCGCCGATCACGCCCGCGGGCACCGGCCGCAGCCGCGAATCCAGCACGAACGCACCGACACCGGCGATCGCGGCACCGATCGTCACCGGCGCGGCCGGATCCATCGGCGCGGTGCTGGTGGCCAGGATGGTGGCCTCGGTGGGGCCGTAGCCGTTGTAGAACTCACGCTCGCCCACGGCCCAGCGACCGACCAGTTCCGGACCGAACTTGTCACCGGCGACGACCACCACGCGCAGGTCGTCCAGGTCCGCCGGATCCACCGATTCCAGCGCGCCCGGGGTGATGAGCATGTGCGAAACCTGTTCGCGGCGCAGCAGATCCGCGAGCTCGAAACCACCGAACACACCGGGCGGCGCGATCACCAGGGTGGCGCCCGCGGAGAAGGTGAGCAGCAGTTCGAGCACCGACACGTCGAAGTTCGGCGAACACACGTGCAGCACGCGCGAGTCGGCGGCGACGCGGTAGTGCGCGCGCTCGGCGGCGACCAGACCGGCCAGACCGGTGTGGGTCACCACGACGCCCTTGGGCTTGCCGGTGGAACCCGAGGTGTAGATCACGTAGGCCGGGTGCCGCTCGTCGAGGGTGCGGATCCGGTCGGTGTAGGAGATCGGGTGCGCGGGCTGGGCCGCGATCGTGGTGGCCGTCTCGGCGTCGTCGAGCTCGAGCCAGGTCAGCGCCGTACCGAGCACGTCGCGATGCGCGGCGGTGGTGAGCCCGAGCACCGCGCCGGAGTCGGACACGATGTGCGCGATGCGGTCGGCCGGGTAGTTCGGGTCGACCGGGACGTAGGCGGCGCCGGTCTTGGCGATGGCCCACACCGCGAGCACGGAGTCGATCGACCGGGCGATGCCGATGGCGACGACGTCGCCGGGGCCGATCCCGCGAGCGATGAGCGCGCGGGCCAGCTGCGAGGACTGCTGATCGAACTCGGAATAGCTGAGCTGACGCTGGTCGGCCGGGTCACCGGAAGGGTTGAACCGGACCGCGACCCGATCGGCGGCCGATTCGACCGCTCCCGTCAGCAACTGCCCGAATGTCGGACTGCTCGACCGGCGACGGCGATTACCGCGGGCAGAACGACGGGCAGTTTCCATTCGAGTTCATTCACCTCTCATCGCGTCTGCACGTGCGGCTGCCCCGCATCGCGCAGATCGAGTCATCATATAGACCGGTCGCATAATGTCCGAGTCAGCGTGCCCCCGGTGCTCGGGGCCCAGAGGACTATCGGCACGGCCCCGGAACGTGTTGCCCCCACCAACGGCAAAGTGACGGGGTTCATAAGAACCACCGTCACTCGCTAACGCTGTCAGAGCACACCGCGTACCCCGACCCTTAGGGAGGGGCGCCGCGTAGCGGCGGGTGGGGGCCGGCCCCCCGCGCAGCCGGCCGGGGGCGGGGGCGGCCCGCGCCCCCCACCCGGGCCGCGCGGCCGGCCCCCCCCGGGGCCGCCCCACCCCCCCCCCCCCCC
>NZ_JBSGVG010000004.1:0-115401 GCF_053608345.1 Nocardia sp. NPDC055050 | reverse complement strand
GGTGCCGTTGCGTAGGCGACGAAGGAGCAAGCAACGGTGCCTGATCGACGGGACCAGCGGGGCCGCGAACTCGAGCGCGCCAGCGCTCCAGAAACTCAGTGCGCGGAAGGGCCCCATTCCAGCGGCACGCCCTTGGAAGCGAGGTACGGAATCGGGTCCATCTTGGCGCCGCCCTGATCCCAGATCTCGAGGTGCAGGTGCGGGCCGGTGGACTGGCCGCGGTTGCCGACGGTCGCGATGACCTGGCCCGCGTTGACCCGCTGGCCTTCGCTGACCAGCATTTCGTTGACGTGGCCGTAGACGCCGGTGGTGCCGTCGTCGTGCAGCACCCGCACCCACAGGCCGAAGCCCGACGCCGGGCCCGCCTCGATGACGGTGCCGTTGGACACGGACTTGATCGGCGCGCCGATCGAGTCGGCGAAGTCGAGGCCGTAGTGCATGGCACCCCAGCGCGAGCCGAAGCCGGAGCTGATCGGGCCCGCGACCGGGCGGGTGGCCTGCGGCGGCGCGACCTGGTGCTGGATGCCCTGGAGGATGTCCTCGACCTGCGACAGCGGGCCGGAGATCTCGGGGGGCAGGTTGCCGATCCCGAAGGGCGCGGCCACGGGGGCGGCGATCGGCGCGGCGACCGCGGTCACCGGTGCGGGGGTCTCGACGTGCGCGGCGACTTCCTGCGCGGCGACGAGGTCGACATCTTGGCGGGCCGACTCGGGAACGACCGATTCCTCGACGCTGTCGTCGTGGGTCGGCAGCAGCGGTGCGGCGAAGGCCAGGGCCGGGGCGATCTGAGCGGTGACGCCGACCAACGCGCCCGCGGCGACCGCGGCACTCGCGGCGACCCGAACACGATCGGAACGCGACGCCTCGGCGCGGTGCCTGCTCCTGCTCGGGCTCCGGCCATCCGCGTGCGCAAGCAGGGCCTGCACGGAGATGGATTCGGGACCCACACGGTGCTGCGACAAGATCTCGTCCTAGCGTCCGACAACAAGGAAACGAAACCGGTCTGCGACCGGGCCGGAGACCACCTGGGTGTTCTCCGATGCCGAACTATGTGTAACGGTTCAGCATCCGTTGTGACGCGAACTCTACCCGGCCGTGACCATTCCGCAACCTTCTGTCACGAATTCGCAGGTAGATGACGTGCCGCACAGTAACAATCACAGTGTCCGACCCATCACACGCGCTGTCACCGGGCCTGAACACGGTCCCGACCGACCAGACTCGACCCATGGTGATCGAGACCTTGACCGTCCCCATCGTCGCCGCGCCCATGGCGGGCGGCCCGTCCACACCCGAGTTGGTGGTCGCCGTCGCGGCCGCGGGCGGGTTCGGCCAGCTCGCCGCCGGATACCTCGGCACCGAGGCGGTGGCAGCGCAGATCGAGGCGACCAGAGCCGCCACCACGGCGCCGTTCGGGGTGAACCTGTTCGCGCCCGGCGTGGTGGCCGATCCGGCCGGCTACGCCACCTACCTCGCCGAACTCGGCGCCGAATTCCCGATCGGCACCCCTGAGCACGACACCGACGGATGGGACGACAAGCTCGATCTGCTGGTCGCCGATCCGGTCGCCGTGGTCTCGACGACCTTCGGCTGCCCCAGCGCGGTGGAGGTGGACCGGCTGCACGCGGTCGGCTCGGAGGTGTGGGTCACGGTCACCTCCCCCGCCGAGGCGCTGATCGCCGTCGAGGCGGGCGCCGACGTGTTGATCGCCCAGGGCGCCGAGGCGGGTGGGCACCGCGCGAGCTTCCTCGACGATCCCGCCGAGGACCCGATCGACCCGCCCGGCCTGCTCACCCTGATCCAGCTGCTCACCGCCGTCACCTCCCGCCCGCTCGTGGCGGCGGGCGGGATCGCCACCGGCGCCGGTGTGGCCGGGGTGCTGGCGGCCGGTGCGTCGGCGGCGCAGATCGGCACCGCGCTGCTGCGCTGCCCGGAAGCCGGCACCAACGCTGTGCATCGAGGTGCGATCGGGACGCCGGAACCGACGATGCTCACGCGCGCGTTCACCGGACGTCGCGCGCGCGGGATCCGCAACCGTTTCCTCGTCGACCACACCGCCGACGCGCCCGCCGCGTACCCCGAAATCCATTACGCCACTGCCCCCTTGCGGGCGGCCGCGCGGGCGGGTGGCAACACCGACGAAGTGAATCTGTGGGCGGGGCAAGCGCACTCGCTGAGCACCGGGCAACCGGCAAGCGAACTGGTCACCGATCTCGCCGCCGACGCGAAAAGCGCACTCCGGAAAGCACTTTCGGAACGAATTCAGGGTTATTGACAACGGATTTCGTTTAGACTCGGACCTGGCATCGCGTCCCGCCGACCACCCCCAAGCAGGAGGAGAGCCATGTCCCTCGATGTTCCCGCCGCATTACTCGAACGCGCAGAACAAGGCAATATCGACGACGCCGAATTCGTCGAATGTGTCCGTACCTCCCTGCCTTACGCGTGGGAGGTGGTGAGCCGGGTGGCCGAAGACCTGCGCACCGGCACCGACGAATACGCCGACAACCGGATCCCGCCGCCGGACGAGGTGGCTCGCGGGCAGCTGCTGCGCGCCCTGGCCTCCGACGCCATCCGCGGCGGCCTGGAACGGCATTTCGGTGTGAAGCTGGCCTTCCAGAACTGCCATCGGGTCGCGGCGTTCCCGCTGTCGGCCGTCGGCGGGGAGACCTACACCACCTACATCAGCCCTCGCGCCCAGCTCTTGAATCAGAGCCCCGAGCTGCGCAACTGCTGATCGACGAAAAAGGCGGGCGTGGAAGCAATTCCACGCCCGCCTTGTCGTTTTCGCTACACCGTGACGACGTCCAGCTCGCCCTCGGCGTACTGGGCGCGCAGGCGCTTCTTGTCGAACTTGCCGACGCTGGTCTTGGGCACCTCGGCGATGAAGGTCCAGCGCTCGGGCAGCTGCCACTTGGCGAACTTGTCGGCCAGGTAGTCGCGCAGCTCGGCTGCCTCGGCGGCAGCGCCCTCGGCGAGCACGATGGCGACCAGCGGGCGCTCGTCCCACTTCTCGTCGGGCACACCGATGACCGCGGCCTCGGCGACGGCCGCGTGGCCCATCACCGCGTTCTCGAGATCCACCGAGGAGATCCACTCACCACCGGACTTGATCACGTCCTTGGAGCGGTCGACCAGGGTGAGGTAGCCGTTGGCGCTGATCTTGCCGACATCACCGGTACGCAGCCAGCCGTCGTCGAACTTGTCCGGGTCGATCTCCGCGCCGGTGGGCGAGTAGTAGGAGCCGGTGATCCACGCGCCGCGGACCTCGAGCTCGCCGAGCGACTCACCGTCGTTCGGGACGACCTTGCCGTCGTCGCCGACCAGCCGGGCCTCGACGTTGGCCGGGAAACGACCCTGCGTGTAGCGGTACTCCCAGGCATCGTCGTCGCTGACGCCCGCGGGCGCGTGCGCGACGCTGCCCAGCGGGGAGGTCTCGGTCATGCCCCACGCGTGCAGGATGCGCACGCCGTGCTTCTCCTCGAATGCGCGCATCATCGCGGGCGGCACCGCGGAGCCACCGACGACCGCGGTACGCAGGTGCGAGATGTCCTGCGGCGCGGCGGCCAGCGCGGCCAGCACGCCGCCCCAGATGGTGGGCACCGCGGCGGCGAAGGTCGGCTTCTCGGCCGCCATCATCTCCAGCAGCGGGCCGGGCTGCAGGAAGCGGTCCGGCATCAGGACGTTGGCGCCCGACATCAGCGCCGCGTACGGCAGGCCCCACGCGTTGGCGTGGAACAGCGGCACGATCGCCAGCACGTAGTCCGAGCCCTGGAAACCCATGCCGTTGGGCGAGTTCACCTGCATCGCGTGCAGCCAGTTGGAGCGGTGCGAGTAGACGACGCCCTTCGGGTCGCCGGTGGTGCCGGAGGTGTAACACATCGCGGCGGCCGAACGCTCGTCGACGACCGGGAAGTCGAAGTCGGCGGACTGGGCGTCGAGCAGCTCGCGGTAGGAGTGCACGGTGACGCCTTCGGGCGCGGTGAGCGCGGCCGGATCGCCGTTGACGACGATCACGTGCTGCACGGTCTTCAGGTTCGGTAGGTACTGCGCGAACAGCGGCACCAGCGTGCCGTCGACGAGCACGACCTTGTCCTCGGCGTGGTTGGCGACGAAGACCAACTGCTCGGGGAACAGCCGGATGTTGAGCGCGTGCAGCACCGAGCCCATCGCGGGCACCGCGATGTAAGCGACCATGTGCTCGTTGTTGTTCCACATGAAGGTGCCGACGCGGTCGCCCTCTTCGATGCCGAGACCCCGCAGCGCGTTGGCCAGCCGGGCCGAATCGGCGCCGAGCTCACGGTAGGTCATGGTGCGAACACCGTCACCGGTCCATGTGGACACAGTCGAATCGCCCTGGAAAGTTGCGGCATAGTTGAGCAGTTTGGCCAGCGAGAGCTGGTCGTCCTGCATGGTGCTCAGCATCGGTGCTCCTTCAAGTCCCTGCCGTGGCATGAGCCACGTCACAACGGATGCTACCGAAAGGTTTGGGGCTCGCAATCGTTTCCTCCGACAACATTCCTGCAGGTCGGCTCGTCATCACACACCGGGCGGCCGCGCGTGCGGCGGCTGACCATCGGGCCCTCTATGGTGCGATGGCACCCCGGGACCGGCATGTTCGGCGTTGTGGACCGCGTCGACGACCAGGCTGCGGACATGGTCGTTGTCGAGGCTGTAGTAGATGGTGGTCCCCTCGCGACGAGTACGCACGAGCCTGGCCATCCGCAGTTTCGCCAGATGCTGGGACACCGAGGGGCCCGGCTTGCCCACCCGGCTCGCCAATTCGTTCACCGAGAGTTCTTGATCGGCCAGCGCCCAGAGGACTTGAACCCTCGTCGGATCGGCCAGCATTCGGAACACCTCGACCACCAACCCCACCTGATCCTCGGCCAGAGGCGAGCGGGCATCTGCATTCATGCGCAGATAATAGATCGCCGATGCCGGTTCCCCCCGTAGCCGCCGCTCCGGACGTTGGTCAGGCCGACATGCCGAGTGCCGAGGCGAGCGCCGGACCGGGGGCCGGAATCCGCTCAGCGCAACGCGATCTCGGCGAGCGCGGTCCAGTCGGCCAGCACCTTTTTGCGACGAACGCGGTCACGGCCGACCATCTCGTCGAGAGTGGCGCCACGGACCAGGTTTATGGTGAGCCAGAAGGTGCTCTCCAAGCGCTCACCGGTGATGGCGGGATCGATCAGCCCGGCACAGCGGTCGAGCAGCTCGACGGTGAGTTCGTGCTGCACCCGCAACATTTCACGGCGTAGCGCCGCGTCGTTGGCGATTCCCACATACAGCTCCACCGCGGCACGACCGAGCTTGCCCGCGAAGGTAGCGGTGACCAACTCGACCAGTACAGCGCCCGCCGACCTACCGTCCGGCACCGCTTTCGCCTTACGCAGCATGGCTTCTCGCTGACGATCGGTGAGATGGCCGATCGCCTGAGCTAGAAGTTCACCGCGCGTGTGGAACTGATGCAGCTGCGCGCCACGCGTCACCCCCGCCCTGGCCGTGATATCGGCGATGGAGGCACCCGCATAGCCGACCTCGGCCAGGCTCTCGATGGCGGCATCAAGCAGCAGCGTCCGGGTCCGCAGACTCTTCTCCTGATGCTTGTTCGGTGGGAGCGCAGGCATCACTCCAGTATAGGGCTACAAAATTACATGTCACATTGCATGCAATTCAGTGCTCGGCGTACTGTCATGACATGGCTGTAGACCGGATGTTGCCCACCGCCGAGGCACGTGAGCTGATCGAACTGACCCGCGACATCGCCGACAAGGTGCTCGAGCCGCGTGTCACCGAGAGCGAGAAGACCGGAGTCTTCCCGGACGGCGTGTTCCCGGCGCTCGGCGCGGCCGGGCTGCTCAGCCTGCCGTATCCGGAGGAATTCGGCGGCGGCGCGCAGCCGTACGAGGTGTACCTCCAGGTGCTGGAGGAAATCGCGAGCCGCTGGGCCGCCGTCGCCGTGGCGGTGAGCGTGCACGGCCTGTCCTGCCACCCGCTGTTCACCTACGGCACCGACGAGCAGAAGCAGCAGTGGCTCGACGGCATGCTCTCGGGCGAAACCATCGGCGCCTACAGCCTTTCCGAGGCGCACGCCGGTTCCGACGCGGCCGCCCTGCGGTGCCGGGCCACCCCCGTCGACGGCGGCTACAACCTCAACGGCACCAAGGCCTGGATCACCAACGGCGGCCGCGCCGACTTCTACACCCTGTTCGCCCGCACCGGCGAGGGGTCGCGCGGCATCTCCTGCTTCCTCGTCCCCGCGGGCACCGAGGGCCTGAGCTTCGGCAAGCCCGAGGAGAAGATGGGCCTGCGCGCCATCCCCACCACCACCGCCGCCTACGACGACGTGTTCCTGCCCGCCGAACGTCGCATCGGCGAAGAGGGACAGGGACTTTCGATCGCGTTCAGCGCGCTCGACGCGGGCCGCCTCGGCATCGCCGCCGTCGCCACCGGTGTCGCCCAGCGCGCGCTCGACGAGGCCGTCGCCTACGCCAAGGAACGAGAAGCCTTCGGCCGCAAGATCATCGATCACCAGGGCCTCGGGTTCGTCCTCGCCGACATGGCCGCCGCCGTAGACACCGCCCGCGCCACCTACCTCGACGCCGCCCGCCGCCGCGATGCGGGCCTGCCGTATTCGCGCCAGGCTTCGGTCGCCAAACTGGCCGCCACCGACGCGGCCATGAAGGTGACCACCGACGCGGTCCAGGTCTTCGGCGGCTACGGCTACACCCAGGACTTCCCCGTCGAGCGCTACATGCGCGAAGCGAAGGTCATGCAGATCTTCGAGGGAACCAACCAGATCCAGCGCCTGGTCATCGCCCGCCACCTCGCCGGTAGCTAATAGGCAACGCGCTGATCAATAGGGGTCAGCGCGTTCGGGCAACCGATCAGTAAACTGGACGGCATCTCGACACCTCGACGAAATGAGGCGCGCGATGCTGTGGTGGCTGATCGTGATCGTGATCGTGTGCGTCGGTGCTCTGCTGTACCTGCGTGCCGAACAGAACAAGCGCAACGCGCGCGAGCTCGAAGAAGCACAGGCCGACGCGCGGGTGACCATCGAGCGGCTCGGCGGACAGGTCTACCAGCTGACTCCGCGCAACGAAGCCGCACGACAGGCCCTGGCCGACGCGTCCGAACGGTACAACGCCGCAGGCGGTCAGATCGACCGCGCCGGCTCCCCCGCCCAAGCCCGGCTGGCCAAGCAGTCCGCGCTGGAGGGCCTCTATTACATTCGCGCCGCCCGCACCGCGATGGACATGGACCCCGGCCCTGCGATCCCGGCCATCGAGGGCCAGGACATCGCCGGCCAGGTCGACGAGCAGCGCACCATCGCCCACAACGGCCGCTCGATCACCGCCTCCCCCGCCCCCTCCGCGGGCACACCGAACTACTTCCCCGGCGGCCGCGTGGCAGGTCGCCCCGTCCCCGCCGGGTGGTATTCCGAACCCTGGTGGAAGCCCGCGCTGATCGCCGGCGCCTGGGGCGCGGGCTCGGCACTGTTGTTCACCACGCTGTTCGCCGGAATGGGCGGGGTCGGCTACAACGCGCAAGCCTTCGAGGACGGCACCGGCGAAGCGACCGTCGATCCCGGCACCGACCAGGGCGGATTCGACCCCGGCGACACCGGCGGCGACTTCGGCACCAGCGGGGGTTATGACACCGGCGGTGGTTTCGACAGCGGCGGCGGCGGCGATTTCGGCGGCTTCTGACCCCGCCCAACGGGCCTCTGCCACCGACCCCGGCCCCACGCTATACTCAGCTCGGCCAGCCCAGCCTGGCCACGCCTTCGTAGCTCAGGGGATAGAGCAACCCTCTCCTAAAGGGTAGGTCGCAGGTTCGAATCCTGCCGAGGGCACAAACCTGCGACACTAATTTCGCAGGTCAACGGCCGTTTCCTCGCGATTCCGACAAAGTTCGCACACGAAAGTCCAGGTCAGGCGCGTTCGTCCCTCTGGAGTGGCAGGGCACAGCGAACATGGGAATGCACGCATCGGTACACGGGATATCGGCGACCGGGCCTCTCACCGGCACCGGTTAGTCCCGGCACCATGTCCTTCGCGGCGCGCAGCGGCCGGTTCCACGGACTTGGCCATCTGGCCGCCACCGGTTCCGACTCCCCGCCCCGTCACAGGCGTCATCGACGCTGCACCTGCGGAACGAGTACAGCAACCGTCCCGGTGATGGGGAAAGCGATGAGCTGTGGTCGCAAGATGGAGCACCCGTCGCCGATCGAATCCGACTCGACGGACTTCGAGCCGGATTGCCGACCAGACTTCCCGGCGCACCTACCCGTAAAGATGCCGAAAAGACCCGCATGCACCGCAAACCGGAACGATCCGCCGAGACAGCCCGCACCGAATCCACCGCCGCGCGGCCGACGAATGGACTCACGGAGGATTCTGGGCGCGCTGCCGGTCACAGCCCCGATACATGCCACGATCGATGTCGATCCGACCAGGCTTGGGAGTCAATGACAGCCGGGTCACGATCGAATGGTGACATCCACAGCTCCATTTTCGCTGAACCATTTCTTGAGCTCGAGACCCGCGAGAACCATAGCCGATTTCACTCCGACATCCACTGGACCAATTATGGACCCCGAAGCGCCTGCCACCGAACATCCGCCCATTCGTGCGTCCGAAAAGTCTGTCGAAGAAAACTCGCAGCCTCGCAGATCGGCGGATCCGAGATCGGCATCCGCAAAGCTTGCGCTCCGCAAGTCAGCACCAACCAGATTTGCACGCCGGAAGTCCGAATCCTCGAAGACCGCGCTCTGAAGACGGGCATCACAGAAAATACCACCAGATGCCGAACAGCCACGACCTTCGACCTTGCGGAGATCGCTACGACTGAAATCAGCATTACGCAAATCGGCCGAAATCATCCACGCTGTATACAGATCCACATCGGATACACATGCCGACGTCAGATCGGCCCCATTCAAGGACGCGCCCTCCAAGAACAAACCCGATACATCAGAGCGGGAAAGGTTCAGACCGTCCCCATTGAAGAGATTGGATGCCGACATCGACACCGACACCGGTGGCAATTGATCCAGGTAGAGCCCCAGAGCCACTTGAGCCGCAGGGTCAGAAGGCCAACGCTTGACATCGCTCCTGGCCCGGCCATAAATCAACTGCCCCATACTACTTTTCCTTCCCACTCGGGATGTTCAGAAACTAGTTGTTCCAATCGCGCACGCCGCGCTGGCGACATTCCGTCGGGATCAATTAGGACATTCTCATCGTCAGCGAGGTCTTTATTGATCATCTTGACAAATTTCTCATCAGATTGAGGGTTGCTGATCTCCTGACCAGCATTTGGCCGGTACGATGGCTGACTGTCAGGAGAGCTCTTCACGTCCCAGCGCTTACCCGTCGCATCTACGAACTCGCCCATATCTTCATTATTCGGCCCCGGTTGAGCACGCGTTATAGGCCCTGGAATCTTGCCATCACGTTCCGCTTGCAATCCTACCTCAGCTTCTCTCTGCGATGCCGGATTGGACTTTCCGTTTTTTGCGGGGTCCTTCGACAACTCATCGTAACGGGCTTTGTACTCAGGCGTCCCGGGCGTGTTCGATTTGTTCTCTGGACTCTTCCCGATTACCTCGGTGTTCGTGGCAGTGATCACTATCGGCAACTCGACAATGGTCAGAAGGTCGCCGTTTGTCAGGTTGGCAGTGGTGAAAGTGAGGGAGCTGAGGGTGGTGAGGAATACGTTGGCGGGCCCTGCTATGGCCCACGCCGCGTCGTTCAGGAAGTCGATATCTATCTCGACTTTGTTGTCGTTGGGCGACTGCGACTGCTGCTTGCTCGGCGCCTTTTCCTTCGCTGGCTGCTCTTTGACATTTACCATCGAACGCCCGATCGATATGGCGGTAACCACAACTACCGCTGCGAACTGCGTATTGATGTCCGCGCGCATTTTGGTCAAGGCCACGTTGTGGGCTTCGACTGCGTTGGCGATGTCATGGGCGGCGGTACGGATTTCGCGGAGTTTTTCAGCGAGCTTGCGAAGGTTTGCTACATGGTTCGGGATGTCGTCCGGGACTTTGGGTCCGAAGCCTTGTTCCAGCCCTGAGGCGACGGTTAGTAGCCGTGCCACGCCGTATTCGAGAGGGTCTGAATTGGCGAAGGTCTTCCACATGGTCGCGGAGCGTGCAAGTTTGTCGGTATCCCCGTCGGGGACTTGGCCGCCGGCGACAAGCGTGGTGACCTTGTCCTGCAGTTCGTTCCAGTCTGTCTGAAGTCCGTTGGAATAGGCTCCTGACGACGCGATACCGACTACCGCGCCCGCGCCGTAGGGTAGCTCGGACGGGATGCCGGTGGGCAACGATGGTGGGTCGCCTTTGTTGGTACCGCGGTTGGCTGTGTATTCCGCGGACTTCCAGTTGTAGCTGGACGCTGTCAGCATATCCCCGTAGCGTTGCAGGGCACGCGCGAGGTTGGTCGCGACCATCGTCAACGCGGCGGCACGGTCGTCGTAGGCTTTCGACCACGATTTGACTGCTTGGTAACCGCCGGCCATCGCGTTTGTTTCTAAGAGTACAGATTGCGGCGTTTCGTAGACCGTTTGGAATTTCTCCGACAAGTCGTAGCACGCCGTGGCCGCGCTGTCATAGGACTGCGGCGAGACTGCGCCCATAGAAGTCAGCCACCGCTCATTCTCAAGTTGGCTTCCGCTGCCGCACTGTAGGCGTCGCGGGCTGTGACGGCGGCACTGTACATCTGGGCGAGCCCTTCAATTGCCGTGGCAGCCCCGGTAGCCCATTCTCGATAGGCCTCCTCCTGGGCGTCGGCAGCGGCCCCCTGCCAGTTTTGCTGGATGGATGCGATCCGGTTGTTGATGCCATCGAGGCTTTCGGTGAGGAAGCCGATGAATCCATTGGCGCGGCTGATGAGTTGGTCCAACTCATCGATATCGAAGGTGAAGTCGCGGGAGTCGTCGGCCATCACATGTTCAATTGTGGTAGGTCGAGTGAACTCAAAGTACCGGAGTTCGAGATATCCTGACCGACAACGGCTTTGCTTGCGATGCCCAGAAGTTCGCCCATCGTCGTTAGGGCGTTCAGTACGTCTGCAGCACCCTTCTTGGTTTCAGTCCAGCCGTCCTCGAACGCCTCGGCCGCCGCACCGCTCCAATTGTCCAGGACAGTGGATACCTCGCGGTCGAGCGTGCCGAGCCCGTTGATCAAAGATTCCGCGATCTGCTGGATATAGACACCGGCATCGGTCACCTCACCCGGCACGATCGCGAAAACTGTTCCAGAAGTATCGTTTTCACCCGCCACGCCTCCCCCGTTCTCAGGCCATCGGAGTCAGCCTAGACACGACAGCGTGGGGCTGCAACAGACGAGGTCTCTGCCCAAAGGAATCGAGCCCAGCCAGCATGACCGGGCCTTCCGGGCGATTCGCCCACTGACCGAGCACAAGGCGTTCACGCTACTGCCCGACGATTTGTAGGATTGCCGGTCGCGACGGGTTCGGATCCGACGCCGGTGCGGAAGTTGCCGAGGTGGGCGGGCACTTGGGCAGGTCGCCCGGTGGATCGCCGAAGCCATCAACCGGGCCCGAGTGACTCAGACGTCCTGAACTCGCCCGAAGGTGGTCACAGTGTCGCCGGAGTCGCTGACCACGATGACATAGGGCTGGATGCTGGCGGGACCGACGACCCCGGTCACCGTGCCGAGATTGTGGACGATGCTGATCTTGCCGGTCGCGCCGCTGATCTTGCCCGAGGCCGCCTTGACCTGCTTGACACCGGGTCCGAAATCGACTTCCATCTCATGTTGTCGGGCACGTCAATACTTTCGGTGCCGCTCTGCATGTTCGGCCTGGTCAAGGGCGAGCAAGAGCCGTTCACGTCCACCAGGATCGAGCATTGGTTTCAGTACTCGGTGCACGAAACCTTCGGCAAACGAAACCGGATCGTCGAGTATCCGATAGGACGCCCGGGCGACCTCGTGGTGGACAAGCTGTACCACGATCTCGAACAGCTCCCGCCGTAGGTAAATCGAGACCGCCGTGGCGCGAGGTAGTTGACCACCGTATCTGTCACCACTCGTGACGCCCAAGCTGGTCGGACGCGGCGGGTTGAACGACCCAACTGTCACGAAACGCGACACCGGCCGAACGCTCCCCTTTCCAGCGCTGCACGTCTACCACGGACGGGTACGACGGACGAGCGGATCCCCAACTCGTCCAACTGCCACCTACCCTACGCCCCCACATATGCAGGCCGCCGCGCCACGTCCCTCCCTCACCCAAGGGCGAAATCTGCTTCTATCACCAGCTGACCGGTGCAAACCCCCAGGTCACACGCGTTCCCATCTTCGATGTGCCCCGCCGAGGGCACCAGAACTTCTCAGTCAGGCATTGCCGAGTAGGTCACCACGAGTGGGGCGTGATCGGAGAGGCGCTCGGCGGGTGATGGTTCCTTGTCGACGACGACAGATGTGGCGAGGCGGGCGAGACCGGGTGTCGCGAGTTGGTGGTCCACGCGCCAACCCACATCCTTGGCGAACGATCGACCCGCCCAACTCCACCAGGTGAGTGGACCCGGGCGATCGCCGTGCACCTGTCGCACCACGTCGACGAGCCGGCGCGTGCCGAGAATCGAACTGAACCACTCGCGGTCGGCAGGCAGGAATCCGTCCATCGTGCGGGCGGCACGCCAGTTGGTCACATCGTGCCGGGTGTGCGCGATGTTCAGATCCCCGGTGAGGACGAACTCGCGTCCCGCGCTCAGCGCCGCGAGCCGGTTGCGGTGCACTTCGCGGGCGAACGCCGCGAGGAACCTCTGCTTCCGTTCGTACCTGACCCCACCGTCGGGCTGTTCGCGCATAGATCCCGGGCGCTGGAGATGCGAGGGCAGACCACCCTTGGGCAGATACAGACAGGCCACCGTCACCGGCCGGTCGGCCAGGTCGACCTCGATATAGCGTCCCTGTGCGGCGAACTCACCGAGTCCGCGGGCCCTGGGTGGGTGGGTCACCCACGTCCGCACGGCAGCGGCGCAAACCCTCGTCAGTACGGCCACACCGTTACGACCGGCCACCGAACCCACGTCCACCGCCGCCGAATAGCCCGGGAAGGTGCCCACATCAGATGCGGGACAACGCAACTCCTGCAACGCGACCACGTCGACCGACCGCGCCCGCAACCACTGGTCGAATCCACGGCGACGTGCCGCGCGGATTCCGTTCACGTTGAATGTGGCGACAGTGAGAGAATCAGCGACCGACGAACCCATGGCAACACTGTGCCGGAGTCCCCCGTCACCCGCTCGGGCAGCTCCGGTACGCGACCTCGGTGGGGCCGGGGAGATCGGCGAACTGGTTTCCCTCGCGCAAGCCGATGGAGGGGACCGCGCGTTCTCGCCTCCCCCAACGGCACTCGGTTTATCGACGCCGAAGCACTGGCAGCTCAGACCGAATATCTCGGTGCGCACGCCGCCACGGACACGAGATGTGAAGGCCAGGCAGGAAGCCGAGGCCGAAGCTGAGCGAGCACGGACTGGACCCCGCCGATCAAGCTCTGATGTCGTCACGTCCGTTTCATCTCGGATGTACGCCGCCCAGGATACGTCCAAAAGTTGGAGCAGCAGGCGACCTGCCACACCAGGGCGATAGACTCAGATCAGATAATGACCAACTATGACCAGGCGTTTTCCGGTTGCCTGTGTTTTGTGTGTCCTGCCGAGGGCACCACAGCGCACTGTGGCTCCCCGCCCGGTGACCTGATGCTCGGCGAAGTTCGAGTAGCCGACTACTCTACGACGCGATTACGTCGGAGCCTACTGTTGATTCGGTACTGAACGCGTTCTCGGGACATTCCACGCTGGTGCTGCGCCACCCGGCGTGGCCGGGCGTTTTGTGGCGCAATCCGGATCGAGTGTTTGGGCATGAACGACGATTTCTGGGACGATCTTCTCGCGCATATCCGGCAGCGGGTTCTGGTGCCGGTTGTGGGGCCCGACGTGACCAGGGTCGATCTCGGCGACGCTGATCAGACATTCACCACACTCATCGGCCAGCGCCTGGCCGAACGCTGGAACCTCTCCGTGCCGGCCGGACCGACCACCATGGATGCGGCGGTGGCGGCGTTCCTGCGCGAGCGCGGCCAAGACGAGATAGAGCGGTTGTATCGCGTCATCAACGACATCATCGTGGAGGTCGATCCAGAGCCCGGCGACGCACTTCGAAACCTCGCCGCGATCGATGACCTGCGCTTGTTCGTGAGCACGACGCCCGACCGAGTACTCGCGAAGGCAGTGAACGAGGTCCGTTTCCAGGGAAGGCAAGGCGCGCGGGAGATTTCGTTCTCTCCCAATCAATCCACCAGTGAACAGTCGCGAAATGCCCAACCGGCCACGCCCGCCGATACCGTCGTTCTGAATTTGTACGGTCAAGCGGCCTCCACCCCTCAGTATGCGATCCATGAGGAGGACCGGCTGGAGTGGCTGCACGCATTACTCAGCGAAAAGGCGAGCCTTCCCGACTGGGTCGGTTACCAACTGAAGGAACATCCCCTACTCTTCATCGGCTGCGAGATCCCCGACTGGCTCGGACGGTTCCTCCTGCGGATGTCCAGCAATACCCGGCTGTCGCTGGAACGCATTCCTTTCTTTCTCGCCGGCTGCTCGGCGTCACGAGAACCTTCCCTCTCGAGTTTTTTCGCGACGTACTGCCGCAAAACGCTGGTCCAGCAACTGGACATCGACCCGGCGACCTTTGTCGCGGAACTACGCGCGCGCTGGGTGCAGCAGACCACTCCGAGGCGCCATGACGCGGTTGGCGACGCCCTTCGCCCGCTTCCGGACGCTCCGACGATCTTCATCAGCTATATGCGGGAGGACGCCGACGCGGCCAAGCGAGTCTGTGACGCCATCACGAGTCTCGGCGGTGACGTGTGGCTCGACGAGCGGCGGCTCAGCCCAGGAGATGCGTGGGAACACGAGATTCTGTGCAGCATCCGCCGAACCGTCCGTCTGTTCGTCCCGATCATCTCCGCGAACACCGAGCACGCGGAGGAAGGCTACGTTTTCAAAGAATGGTACGAGGCGGCAGATCGCGCACGCTCCATCCCGAGCCGCCGTTTCATCGTGCCCGTGGTTATCGACGACAACTACGATCTCAACCCGAGCCGTTACCGGCAGATGCCGGACAGCTTCGGGCGCTTGCACTTCGGCAGGGCACCCGGCGGTGAGCCGGATGCGGGGCTCATCGCCGTGCTGAAGGACGAAATCCGCGCGATGCGGCGGACAGCGGCATGACTGCCGTCACGCGAGCGGGGCAACTCGACAGCGAGAACCCGTGGCCGGGCCTGGAGTCCTTCGAGGAAAACGGGCAGGCGTTCTTCTTCGGGCGCGACCGTGAAGCGGAGTCCTTGCTGAACCACGTCCGCGATGCCCCGGTCACGATCTTGTACGGGCGGTCCGGTCTCGGAAAGACCTCGCTGCTGCGAGCCGGCCTCTTTCCCGCACTGCGCAACGAGCACTTCCTGCCGATCTACATACGCTTGGATCTCACACCGAACGCGGCGGCACTGTCTCGCCAGCTACACCGATCGGTGCGCGACTCGATCCGGGCCGAAGCGCCCGATGCGATATTGCCCGGCGACGATGAATCGCTCTGGGAGTATCTGCATCGCAAAGACTTCGAGCTCTGGAGTGCACAGAACTATCCGCTCACGCCGGTGATCGTTCTCGACCAGTTCGAGGAACTCTTCACCCTCGGTGAGCGCGTTCCAGATCTCGTCCGGGAATTCATGCACGACCTCGGCGACCTCGCGGAGAACCGGATTTCCGACGATGTGGCTGCCCGGATCGACAACGATGAGGCCGAGGCAGGCCGGTTCCGGTTGCGGTCACAAGACTTCAAGTTGCTGATCACGTTGCGGGAGGACTTTCTGCCCAACCTCGAGGAATGGTGCCCGCTCATTCCCGCGCTGGGACGGTCACGGATGCGGCTGCTTCCCTTCCGCGCCGATGCGGCGTTCGAGGCGGTCCACAACCCGGCCGAGCATCTGATCACCGAGGCTCTCGCGCATCGAGTGGTGAGCATCATCGCCGGCGAGGACCTTCACCTCGGCCGGGATACCTCATGGGTCGACATCGATGACAACCTCGCGGCCTCGGACGTGGAGCCCGCGCTGCTGAGCCTGTTCTGCCGCGAGCTCAACGAAGAGCGCAAGCGTCGTGGGCGCGCGCACTTCGACGAGCAGCTGGTCGAGGATGCCAAGCGCGACATCCTGTCGAACTACTACGCGTCGTGCGTGCGTGATCTGTCACCGCGAGTCGCGGAGTTCATCGAGTCGGAACTGATCACCGAGAAGGGTTTCCGCGACAGCTACGCCCGTGAGGACGCGGTGCCGTCACGGCTGACCGACGACGAACTCGCTCGGCTGATCGGCTCGCGCCTGGTGCGGCTCGAGGAATACCACGGCGCGCAGCGGATCGAACTGACCCACGATGTGCTCACGGGCGTCGTACGCGACCACCGCGACCGGCGACGCGCGGAGGAAGTGCGCGCGGCGCAGGCGGCCCATGCGGAAAGGGAGAAGCGAGCCCTGCTCGACGCTGCCACCCGGCGTGAGGCCGAACTCGACGACGAGCGGCGGGCGGGACGGCGACTCAGGCGGCTGTCAACTGTCCTGGCAATGGTGTGCGTCGTATCCGTCGTGCTGGCTGTCCTGGCCGCGATCAATTGGCGATCGGCCGACATCGCCCGCGATGATGCCGCTGCTCGAAGCAGAGAGGCACTCGCCGGGCGACTGACCTCGCAGGCGCAGTCGATGCTGGCCGGCGGCCAGCCCGGCAGCGAGTTGGCGGCACTCGACAAACTGCTCGCAGCACAGCAAATCTCGACCGATCCCGACCTCGGCGCGCTGGTGACGACATTGCGGAACGAGGCGCGATTGCACAAGGTCATCGACCTGTCTGCGCAGGGCGGCGTGCTCAGTGCCGATGGCCGGTGGATTGCCACACCTACACCGTCCGGAATCAAGCTGGTGGATACAGAGGCGGGGAAGCCGCGCGGAGAGCCGTTCGTTGCCGACGGCACACTCGAGGCCGCAAGCCCGGACGGGCGGTATCTCGCATTGAACGACCGAGACGACATCGTTCGGATCTGGGACTCGGCCGAGGGCAAGCCGATCGGGCCGCCTCTGACGGGCGGAGAGGACTGGCTGCCGACCGCTGTCGTCAGTCCGGATGGTGGTCGGGTCGCCGCGAGCTATGGAGATCACGCGCGTTTGTGGGACGCCCGGACCGGACAGCAGATAGGTCCATCGCTGAGCGGGCCCGGGGCGAAGGTGTGGGCGCTGGCGTTCAGCCCGGACGGGAAGCGTCTGGCGTCCGCGGGTACCGAGCGGACTGTAAAGCTCTGGGACGCCCATAGCGGCGCGGCACTCGGCGAAACGGTACCTGTCGGCGACCCGCGCATCGCCGAGGGCGAAGCGATATGGAGCCTGAGCTTCAGTCCCGACGGACACTTCATCGCCGCCGGCGGACACACCGTTGGCCTCGGTACATTGTTGAGCGCAGGCACACCGTTGCGGATCTGGAACGCCGATACCGGCGCCGCAGTCGGGAACCCGGTAACCGGCAATTTCGGCGCCATCGATTCAGTGGCGTTCAGCCCGGACGGGGGCCGGGTCGTTACGGGTGGCAGCGACAAAACCGTAAGAATGTGGGACCCGAACACCGGTCAGCCGGTCGGCAATCCGCTCGAACTCAAAGCAGCCGTCCGCTCCGTCGCCTTCACCCCTGACGGCAATCGGATCGTTGCTGTAGCCGACAACACCGCCCAGGTATTCCACACCGATCCCGATGCCGCGCTGGCCACCGAGTTAGGCGGCAGCAGAGCGGTTGAGCTTGCGGCGCTGGGGAGCGGCTACGGAATGGATAACCACGCGGATCAGCCGCGAATCGTGATCCTTCGTGACAGCGCGCTACGGCGGCTGGACGCCGACACCGGTGAGCAGGTTGGGGACGCGATCGTTTCCGAGGCCCTCCGGGGAGGCGCCCAGCTCTCCTTCAGCCCGGATGAACGCTGGCTCGCGGTTGTGGGCCGGGACAACGATATCCGAGTCCTGGATGTAGCGAATGGGCTGCAGCGTGGAGCGCCGATGAAAGGGCACCAGGACACGATAGAAACGGTCGACTTCAGCCCGGATGGGAAGACACTCGCGACTGGAAGTAGTGACAATACGGTCCGGCTCTGGGACTGGGCCGAGGGGCGGCAGATCGGTGATCCGTTGACAGGGCACAAGAATCGCGTGCACGAAATCGCGTTCAGCGAGGACGGCCGTCGCTTGTATTCCCTCAGCAGCGATTCCGTCCGCATCTGGGATACCGCTACGAGGCAATCGGTCGGCAAGGTAATGAAGGGCTCCTTCACGAGCATGACGCTCAGTCATGACGACCGGCGCATCGCGGTCGCAGACAACAAGACGATCCGCCAATGGGACGCCGAAAGCGGCGACCCCGTCGGCATGCCTTTCGAAGGCCACGACAAGCGCGTTGATTCTGTCGGCTACAGCCCCGACGGCAAGTACCTCGTCTCCACCTCGAGAGACCGCACGCTGCGGTTCTGGGACACCGACACCGGACGTCAGATCGGCGAACCGATCGCCACCATCCCGGCCGGCTCGACCCCCATTCTTGAATTCAGCAAGGACGGACGTCGTGTTTTCGTTGTTTCCCAACGGGTCTCCTTGGACGGCAAGCCTCCTTTCGTGGGCGGTGGGATATGGCAGCTTCCGGCGCCTGCCGCGTGGTGGGACGCGCTCTGCGACAAACTCACCTCGAATCCCAGCGACGAGCAATGGAAGAACTGGGTTTCGGACGACCTACCGACCGCCGAGCTGTGCTGGGGCAAACCCCAAGCATGATCCTGATTCCACGCTAAAGTCACCCCGAAGGGCAGAATTGAAACACGTTCTAATGGGGGCTTCATCATGTCGAAATGGCGAATCAGGTCGTTGCTGTGCGCGGCAGCAGTGACGGTGGGTGTGGGCGCCGGGCCCGCGCAGGCGGAACTACCGGTGGAATACAGCACGTGGAGTGGCATTCGTGCCGAGCTGGCTCATCCCGGCGGCTCGCTGCCCGGCAGCAATGACTGGGACTGCAAACCCACTGCGGCACACCCGAATCCAGTGGTGATGGTGCACGGCGGAGCCGGCGCCGGCGCCCAAACCAATTGGGGCACCATCGTTCCGCTGCTGGTGAACGAAGGCTACTGCGTCTTCGCGCTGACCTACGGCGCTCTCGACCTGCCATGGCCGGTTTCGGCGCTCGGCGGGATGACCGGCACCCCGGAGCAGAACGCGCGCACCATCGGCGGTTTCATCGAGCGGGTACAGGCGGCGACCGGCGCCGAGAAGGTCGATATCGTCGGCCATTCCCTGGGCACGCTGCTGCCGAACTATTACGCGAAACGATTCGGGGGTGCGTCCCTGATCGAGAACTACGTCTCCTTGGCTCCGGTATGGAGTGGCACCTTCGGCGATCAGTTGGCCACCGCCCGCGAATACGCCGCCCAGCTCGGTGTCGGCCCAGCCCTCGAAGCCGCGTTGGCCGCCCAGCCCTCCGGGAAGGAAGCCCAGACAGGTTCGCCACTGATGGTCGACCTGCATTCCGACGGCATGTATGTCCCCGGCATCAGCTACACCAATATCGTCACCATCCACGACCAGGTCGTCCTGCCCTATACGTCCGGCCTGCTGCCCGGTGACGGGGTGACGAATATCGTTCTGCAAGAAGGCTGTTCGCAAGACAGGGCCGATCACCTCGGCATCGTCGCCGATCCCCGCGCAGCCGCCTACCTGCTCAACGCCCTCGATCCACAACACCCTCGCCCGGTGCCCTGCCCGGCCGGATAATCGGCCCGAAGGCCGCCGGTCTATTTCTCGCAGAGCGCGTGGTCCACCAGCTCGCCGACCGTCCGCAGTTGCGCGAATCCCTTGCTCTGCGTGACATCCTCACCGACAGCGAGCGTGGCCGACAGTGAGACCACGGCGCTTCGGCCACCGTCATCGGTCACTCCGGCGTTGGTGAGAAATCCCGTCTGACCGCCGTTGTGCATCCAATACGTGCCGCCACACGACAGGGGCACCGCGAACAGGCCGAGGCCGTAGCTCGCGCCGGGCCAGACCAGCCCGGTGACGCCCTCGACCGGCACCGTGGTCCGCATCTGGGCCAGCTCTTCGGGTCGCAGCAGTTTTCCGCCGAGCAGACTTCGGTAGAAGGTGCCGACATCGGCGGTGGTGGAGACGTAGCCGGCGGAGGCGTCGGCGTCCACCAGTTCGGTGACATCGATCAGCGGACCGTCGACCTCGAATTGCTGATACCCGTTCGCGTGCGGGTCGGGCAGCGTCGGTGCGTCGCCGGGCCAGCGGGTGTCACGCAGTCCGAGTGGTTCGAGGATCCGTGCGGAGATCTCGTCGTACCAGGGCCGGTTTGCCACCTGCTCGATGATCAGGCCGAGCAGGACATAGCCGACGTTGGAGTACGACCACCCCGCACCCGGCGCGAAATCGGGTGCGTGCCGCATGGCGGCCGCCACCGTGTCGCGCGGATCGCGCACCTGATAGCGGAGCCGGTAATAGTCCTCGGCAGTGGCCATTTCGGGCGGGCTCTCGTGAATACCGCTGGTGTGCTGGAGAAGATGCCGAACTGTGATTTCCGCACCGTCATTTCCGTTGCCGCGCAACATATCCGGCAGCCAGTGCTGAACGGTGTCGTCGAGCGAGAGACGACGTTCACCGACCAGCATCAGGACCACGGTGGCGACCATCGTCTTGGTCAAGCTTCCGATCCGGAAGTATCCCTCGGGCGAAACCGCTTCTAGGGCAGAAGTATTCGAGTGACCCGCTACCGCGGCCTGATCGGTCCCGACGCCCACGACCCTGGCCTGCACTCCCGTAGTTCCCAGCGCCGCGATCGCCTCGACGTCGCGTCGCAAAGTGTCCGCGCGGGGTTCGGCGTCGCACCCGCAGACCGTCGAGACCAGCGCGAGCACCGCGGCCAGGATCGTGTATCGCATCGTTCCCCTTCGCATCACCGGGAACCTATCGATGCCGAACACCCCTCGACATCCCACTGCGGTACGGCAACGCACTCACCCCGCGGTATCGACTCGGCGTTCGCGCCCGGCCGAGTCACGGCGCGAGCGTGTCGGCGAGATCGGCGAGGTCCGGTCCGCATCGTCGCTATCCGCACGTCGCTGACACACTCGGGTGACGGCGGATTCGGTGCATGACCGAGTCACCCCCCCCGGTTATCCACACCGTGTACGGGGAACATCGTTAGCGAGGTTAACGGACAAGCTCGACGTCTCGATCTACCCACGTCCCGAATCGAAATCTGCACGAAAGGAAACTCCACGGTGAGAACGAAGCGAGCGATAGCGGTTGTGGCAGTGGCAGTTCCGGCGATGTTCATGGTCCCGGCCATCAGTTCCGCACAGCTGCCGATCTGTTCGGCCGAGATGTTGACCGCGACCACCCAGCACGACTCGGCGCCCTCGACCCAGCAGAACACCCTGCGGATCGTGCTCACCAACACGTCCCAGCAGAGCTGCCTGGTCCAGGGCTACCCGGGCGTCGACCTGGCCGGGCCCGACCATCCGGCCTACGGGCCGAACTACTCGCTGCCACGCCAGGAAACCGGTTTCGCCCCCGTGACGGTCGCCCCCGGCGCGGCCGTGAGCAGCGAACTCACTTATCTCTCGGACGGACCCGAAGGCTGGACACCCACCACGATCGTCCTGACCCCGCCCGACACCACCACCCAGTTGCAGGTGCCGTGGCCGCAGGTCGGCAGCGTCGTCCGTCAAGACGCCGCCACCCACGCGGGTACCTTCATCGGCCCACTGCGGCCGGCCTGATCATGCGAATGTTGAACCACGCGCAGAAGGGAAATCCCATGAATCTTCCGATTCGCCGATTCGGCATCGCTGTGATGCTCGGCGCCGTGCCCGCCATGCTGACCGCCGCACCGAATGCGACCGCGGCAGTGACCGGAGTGAGTGTGGAGCAGCCTGCCGAGGGCCTGCGCACCGGCTGCGCTTACACGGTCACCGTCGGTGTCGACGCACCGGTTTCCGAGGCCGGCGAGGTGACCATCGGCATCAGCGGTGGTTCGGTGCCAGGGAACGGCAAGCAGCTCGGGGTCGCCGTCTACCATCCGGAGAACGGCACCGCGACGTTCGACTGGACACCCGAGTACACCGGTCGTCAAAACCTTGTCGCCCAGCAGTTCAAGCCCGGGCAGTACACCTCCACGGACTACATCACGGTCGAGGTCGTAGGGCGCGGTCTGAATACCGGAAGCTCCTGCCTGCCGCTCCCGTAGAACTCACCGACCAGGCCGACTTCACCTGAATCCGGCAACCCGCGCGATTAGGATCGCGATGGTGGGATTGGTGTTCGAGACCCGATTATCGGACTCGCCCTGGGTGGAGTCGGTGTGGACCTGCCGCAGTGAGCAGGTCGCGGAGATGACATCCGTGGCGACCGAGACCTGGGGATTGGTGTTCTGGGAGCAGCAGGGTGTGCCGTTCGCGGCGGTCACCGGGCCGGAAGTCGCCACCAGCACCGCACCCGTTCCCGAGGGGGCCGACTTCGTCGGAATCCAGTTCGCCGTCGGCACCTCGCTGCGCGCGGTGACCGCGACAACCCTGGTCGACAGTGGGATCGTCCTGCCCGATGTGACCGCACGCGGGTTCTGGCTGGACGGCGACCGATGGGAGACACCGCGCGTCGACGACGCGGAAGCGCTGGTCGAGCGGCTGGTCGGCCAGGGCGTCGTGGTCCGTGATGCCCTGGTCGCCGACACGCTGCGTGGTCTGACACCCGCGATCACCGAGCGCACGCTCGAGCGTCGCTTCCGGGCGGCGACGGGCCTCACCCAGGGCGCGGTCCGTCAGATCGAGCGGGCCCGCACCGCGGCGGTGCTGCTGAGCGCGGGCGAGACGCCGGGCGATGTCATCGACAAGCTCGGCTATTACGACGAGCCCCACCTCGCCCGCGCGCTGCGCCGCTTCGTCGGCCGGACGGCGGGGCAGCTGCGCGAGGGTGCCAGTGGTGCGATCGCGCTGGACCTCACTCAGCGCACCACGTCGTAGACCATCTTGGCGACGCCGTTGGAGTATGTCGCCGAGTCGCGCAGGCGCAGCTGCTGTTTGGGTCGGTCGGCCCGGCCGAACAGGCTCTTGCCCGCGCCGAGCAGCACCGGGAACACGAGCAGATTGTATCGATCGATCAGGTCGGCGTCCGACAGTCGCTGTGCCAGTTCGGCACTGCCGTGGATGTAGATCGGGCCGCCGTCGGTCTGCTTCAGCTTTTCGATGTCCTCGGTCGAGCGCAGAATGGTGATCTCGCCCCAGCCCTCGATCAGCGCGTCGTCGGTGAGCGAGGAGGAGACAACATATTTGGGCAGCTCCTTGTAGGCGGCGTGATCCTCGGAATCGCGCCAGATCGGGGCGAACGCCTCGTAGCTGCGGCGGCCGAACATCAGCGCGGTGGTGTCGGCGAGTTCCTCACCCTTGAGCGAATATGCCTCCGGCACGAACTCGGTCTCCATCACCCACCCGCCACTGCGATGCCCCTCGACCTTCCCACCGGGCGAGTCCACCACGCCGTCGAGCGACATGAATCCCGTGTAAACCAGTTCGCGTGCCATCACAATCCTCCTGAATACGAGCGTCGGAAACTGCCTGCGGCCAGCCTAGGGAACGCTCCCCCACCCTGTCTTGGACGAAACCGACACGGACCTGTGAACTCGACACCGCCGAACTCTCCGATGTCCTGCGACGGACCCGAGCGGGGTTCCACCGCGCCGTCGCCGCGATGGCTTCGGCGGGCAACGACATCGTCATGGACCACGTCCTGAGCGAGCCGTGGCGGCTGCGCGACTGTCTGACGGTCATGCACGGCATCGACGTCGTCTTCGTCGGCGTGCACTGTTCACTCGACGAACTACAACGCCGAGAACAGCAACGGGGCGATCGCCGCGTCGGCACCGCGACCGGCCAGATCCACTCGGTTCACGCCCACCGGGCCTACGACCTGGAACTCGACACCAGCACCGGCACTGTCGAGAACTGCTCGGCCCAGATCACCGCGTTCCTCGACCGTGCCCCTACACACCGAGCATTCGATCGCCTTCGCGCCGAACTGACGAGGTGAGATGCGTTGCGACCCGATGCTGACTGCACCCAGCCATCGACCTCCGCGCGCCGTGCGTGGACAGCGTTGCGGTGGGGGGTAATACGGGTCGAAGTCGAACGGCGGCTTTCGGCCGGTGGGCACCAGCAACGCGGGCGGTGCCCGATCAGCGTTGGCGCCAGCTCAAGGGGCCGGGGAGGTCGACGCTGTTCTTGCGGGTGCGGGAGTTCCAGGACCAGGGGCCGATCTTGATCCCCCAGGACGACAGGCCCGCTTGGGTGAAGTTGAACTTCAGCGGTCCGAAGGATTTGCGCTGACGAAACTTGATGGGCATGAGCAGCCTCCCTGATCGCCACCAGGATAACCGATCCGGTTACGCCCCACCGGTTTCCGCAGGTCGCTAGGACGAACCGGAACGTCGGCGACGACGAGCGATGGCGAACATGGTGAGGGCGACGATGATCGCGAGGGCGATGGCGAGGGTCAGCAGGATCAGGGGGGCGCTGGGGTGGGTTCGGCCCGCGCCGCTGCGGCGGATCAGCAGCGCGGCGATCAGGGGACCGATCATCGTCAGCGCCGCCGCTGTCGACAGCAATCCGCCGGTGATCAATTCGACGGGTCCGAGCCTGGCGCTGGACAGCGAACGCACAGGCCGGAGATGTACTGACATGACCTCCCCTTTCGTTGGTATCTGAAAGGTACCGCGCCGGAGGGGATAAACCGCGACCATGCGACCGGGCCGTCGCGACCATGTCACCAGCAAACCAAGAGCGACTGACGAGTCGGGCTATTCGGCCGCGCGTCGCTCGGATCGGGTGTGTGCCCGGTCGTGGGCCTCGCGCAACAACTCGCGAACCCTCGCTTCGGTGGCAGTCGACGGATTCACCACCGCGAGCCAGTTCGCGGCCGCGTAGAGGGGGTGGGCGACGACGGTGTCCTCGATGCTCGCGTCGGTCGGGGCGGCCGCTGCGGCGAAGGTCGTCTTGCTCACGGCGATATTGACGCGGAAGCTGCCGGGGCGGTTCAGGTCGGATGTCTCGTCGCCGGGGTAGTCCTTGGTCACGATGGTGGCGAAGGGCTGACCGGCGGGAACGACGCCGTCGGGGGCGTAGTAGAAGAAGGTGTCGCCCCAGCTGATCTCGGGAGCCTCACTCCCCTCGGTCGGCCGCAGCACCAGCACTCCGCCGAGGCCGGTCACGTAGTCGGTTACTTCCTCGATCGTCATGCTTCGAGCGTCTCATTCGCGAGCAAGCGGTTCCAACCCCGGTGTGAACTGCCCGGTCAGCTGGCGCCGACCAGTTCCCGCGTACACAACGCGACGACCGCCTGGCTTGCCGCCGAATCCGGGTGCACGGTGTACACCACCAGCAGCTGATCCAGATCGCCCGGCAAAGCCAATGTCTCGTAACCGAATTCGATCCGGCCGACCAACGGATGCTGGATCAGCCTGTCGCCGTGCGTATTGCCTGCCGGGGTGTGGATCGACCAGATGCGGTGGAACACCGGGTTGGCGGCGGTGAGTTCGTCGATGAGCGAGGTCAGCCTGCGATCGCGCGGGCAGCGGTCCACCTGGCGACGGAGATAGGCGGCGGTCTCCGCGGCAACCGGTTCCCAGTCGGGATAGAACACGCCCGCCGCGGGGTTCAGCACCGTGAAGCGAGCCAGGTTGCGTTCGGGGTCGGTGACCGCGTCGAAGCCGAAGATCTTGTCGCCCATGTCGTTCCAGGCCAGCACTTCCATGTGGCGCCCGAGCACGAACGCGGGCGTCGTGATCGAGTGGAGCAACTGCCGGGTGCCGGGGCGAACGGTCGGGGCGTAGTTGTAGTCGGGGTCGGCGGGACGGACCAGCGTGTAGAAGTGGTCGCGCTCGGCGGCGTCGAGACGCAGGGCGCGGGCAACGGAGTCGAGCACCGAATCGGGGTAATCCTCATCGCGCCCCCGCTCCAACCGGGTGTAGTAATCCACACTCATGCCGGCCAGCTGTGCCACTTCCTCGCGACGCAATCCGACCATCCTGCGGCGACCGTATTCGCTCAGTCCGACGGCGGCGGGTTGGATGCGGGCGCGCCGGGTGCGAAGGAACTCGCCGAGAGCGGGTGACGACATGGCAGCCAGCGTAGAAGGTAGCGGCGGGTACGCGTGCATCGCATCATGCGAAGGGAATTGTTCGGTTGGTTAACGAGGTGCGTCGGGGCGGCGAAATACCGGGTACAACAAGTCGAGGGAGGACGTCCATGTTGATCCGATCCGCACTCACCGTTCTGTCCGGGGCCGCGCTGGCCGCCGGTTTCCTGGCCGCGGGACCGGCCGCCGCACAGTCGGGGCTCGGTGATTACACGCCGGTAGACCCCGTCGACTACCAGGTTCCCGAACCCGAATACGCGGGCACCGTCTTCTTCACCACGCCCGACGGACGGCACTGCGCCATCTACTGGAACAACGGCCCGGCCGGGTGTGACGCGGTCCCGATCGACGCGCCCGCGGGCACCGACCAGCTCCGGGTCGGGATCCTCGAAGCGGCGCACTTCGTCGACGCCGACAGCCCGATCTTCACCCACCTGGCGGCGAGGGTGCTCCCCGAAGGTCACCGGATCACGCGGGAGAACACCACCTGCGGCGTCGGGTATCAGGGGACGGTGAGCTGCGAGGTCGGCGAGCACGGCTTCACCCTGTCGGCCACCTACAGCGTGCTGCGCTGACGCGTCTTCAACAGCTCGATCACCGCGGTGATGCTCTGCGCGCCGTGCCCCGCGGTGACCGCGCGGTCCAGTAGCTCGTGCATCGGGGCGTGCCAGGACAGGTCGACGCCCGTTTCGGCGCCGAGCCGCACATCGTCGGCGACGGCGGTGTGGAACAGCTCGACCGAGGAGCCGAGGCGGGTGTAGTCCCTGTCGTCGATCTCGCCCGCCAGCACCGGGAGCAGCGACTCGATCATCTGCAACCACTTCACCGAATAGGGCACCATCGTCGACGCGGCCAGTCCGCGCGAGGCCAATACCGCCGCGCCTTCGAGGAAGCCGAGCAGCGCGGGGAGCAGGGTCGCGCCGACGGCGGATTCGTAGAGCGCGGCCAGATCCGGTTCGGCACCGAGGAATTCGAGATCGCCACCCAGTATCCGCAGGGTAGCGGCGTGCTTGTCGAACACGTCGCGATCGCCACCGAAATACAGCAGCGTCTGCGGATCACCTACGGCCGCAGGTACATTCTTGATCGCACCGCCGAGAAAGCCTGCACCTGAGCAATGCGCGAAGCGCGCGAATTCCCTTGCCCGACCGGGTGTTCCGCTGTTCAGGGTGATGAGGTCGCGGCCCGCCAGCGCGTCGACGCCGAGCAGGCTCTCGCGGGTAGCGGCGAAGGTGGTGAGGCAGGAGATGATCACCGGGCTCGCGGCGACGGCATCGGCGATGTCGGCGTGCGCGGTCGCGCCCGCGTCCACCAGGGACGTCGTTCGTTCGTGGCTGCGGTTCCAGACCTGGGTGCGGTAGCCCGCGGCGAGGAAGGCGGTGGCCAGCGCGCTGCCCATCGACCCGGCGCCCAGCACCGTCACCGATTTCTTGATCATGTCCACTCCTGTCCGCGAGGTCGATCGGACAACCCGCCTGGACCGAGTGTCGATTCGGGTCCGCAGGCGGACAAGTACGCACTTACGCCATCCGTTGCGCACCGGCAGGTAAGCGACCAGGTCACGGGTTACCAGGCAGGACGGCGTTGTGCCAGGTGTCACCGGCCCGGATTTATGAACGTTGCCAATGTGGAGACGAGGATGCCTGTCACTCGCGCGGCGCAGTCGTAGAGTCTGAGTATGTCGGAGCCCGAGATGACCGAATTGGTGCAGCGCAGTATCGAGGAAGCGCTGCTCGGTGGGCCGCGTCGATATACGCGCACGCAGGTGGCCGAGCAGTCGGGGGTGCCGGAGTCGGAGTCGCGGCGGCTCTGGACGGCGCTGGGTTTTCCGGCCAATGAGGACGACGAGGTCGACTTCACGCAGACCGATATCACCGCGGTCACCAACTTTCGGAGTATGAAAGTTGTTGCCTCGTCCGATATTCGGCAACAGGCCGCGGCCGCGCGGACGATCGGCCAGGGCATGGCGCGGCTGGCGGAGTGGCAGGCCGACCTGGTGCTGGCCGAGATCAAGGCGCGCGTCGCCGCGGCCGATCCCGCGATCCCGCTGACGGAACGGATCAGTGCCGCAACGGAATCCACCATGGCGAGCATCGACCAGTTGCAGTCGTACGTGTGGCGCAGGCACCTGGCGGCCGCGGTCGCCAGGTCGAGCGAGGCGCAGGGCGAAGGTTCGATGCGGACGCTGGCGGTGGGATTCGCCGACATGGTCGGCTTCACCCGGCTCACCAGGCACCTGCACCCCGACGAATTGTCCACGCTCCTCGAAGCTTTCGAATCGACCACCACCTCGGCGATCACCGACAACGGCGGCTGGGTGATCAAGAACGTCGGCGACGAGGTGATGTTCGCCGCCGAGACCGCGGCCGCCGCCGCCCGCATCGCGCTGGCCATCCAGGAGTCGACCATGCTCGTCGGTGGCACGCCGGAACTGCGCGTGGCGTTCGCCTACGGCGAGGTGCTGCAACGCTTCGGCGACCTCTACGGCTCGGTGGTCAATATCGCCGCCCGCCTGACCGGCGTCGCCCGGCCGGGCAACATCCTCATCGACGACGCCGCGGCCTCGGCCCTCGACGACCACCCCGAATTCGCCATCCGCCACCTGCGCAGCGTCCGTGTTCGCGGTTTCAACCGCCTACGCCCCCACCGCCTGCGGCAGGCATGATCGCGACGTGCACAGCTTCGAGGTGCACAGCTCCCGCGCGGCGGCCCGCTGACCAGCCGTCGAGCGGCGCCGGCACACCGTTGCCTAGGGTGTTGTAGTGGACTTGGATTGGCACAGCGTGCGCGAGGAGTACACCGTGTTCGCCGATGACGCGGTGCTCGCGTTGAACAAACCGTCGGGGATCTCGGTGACCGGGGAGCGACACGACACCGATCTGGTGGAGTTGGCACAGGCGGCGGGAACGCAGTTGTATCCGGTGCACCGGATCGACAAGGTGACTTCGGGACTGGTCCTACTGGCTACCGATCTGGCCGCGCACGGACCGCTGACCAGGCAGTTCAACAATCAGACCGCGCGTAAGGCGTATCTGGCGATCGTGTCGGGCGCCGACCTGCCCGATGGCGGTGAGATCGATCTTCCGTTGAGCGTGGGGCGCAAGAACCGGGTGCGGATCGCGGCGCCACGGGAGGCGATCCAGCGCGAGGGTGACCGGTGGTTCGTCGACGAGGCGGATCTGCTGCCCGCGAAGAACTATCCGTCGCGCACCTTGTTCAGCACGGTCGCCCGGCACGGCGAGCACGCACTGCTCGCCCTGCGGCCGGTGACCGGGCGCCGCCATCAGATCCGCGTGCAGCTGGCCTGGATCGGCCACCCGATCCTGGGCGACCCGCTGTTCGACCGCACCGCCGCGCTACCCCGCACCCACCTGCACTCCTGGCGACTCGGCCTCGACGCCGACTGGCTCACCCCACCGCTGCTCGATCTGGAAGCCACCCCCGGCCCCGATTTCTGGGAGCCGTTCACGTCCGACCCGGACGAGAGCGCCCGGCTTCTCCACACCGCCGCACAACTGATTTCCGGCTGACACCCTCACGCCCGGCTCGGCAGCCACTCGGGCGCACGGCCGAGAACGCGCAAGATGCGGTCCAGAGTTGCCGTCGTGTCCGCGACCTCGAGCGCGGGGCCGAACGCGGCGCCGGGGCGATGGCGAGCCGTGCCGGTGGGGACCGCTTCGGCGATCCGCAGAGCGGTCGGGGCCAGGTCGGGGTCCAGGTCGATCGCTCGGCCTACCGACCGGGCGACATCCCAGGCATGGACGACGCTGTCGATGAGATGGAAGCCGAGGGCGGTCGCGACCGGGAACTCGCCCGGTGGGATTTCGGGGAGATGCAGGGTGCGGGCCTGGCAGGCGGCGAAGGCCGCGACGACGTCGTGGGCGGACCGGATGTAGTCGCCGATCGGATCGATCGCGGGGCGCACCGCCCAGACCGCCGGGTCGTTCGCACCGCGAGCGGCGGCGGCGAAACCACGGTTCTGGGTGCCCATGTGGTCCAGCAGAGCGCGCAGATCCCAACCGGCACAGGGTGTTTCGGTCGACAGTGCGGAATCGGACGCCGCCTCGACCGCGTCGATACTCAGCCGCACCGCACGCTCGTGCCGGACCAGGAGAAGTCGATCTTCCTCAGAGATAGTACGCATATGCTGACCGTACGCTCATGCTTATGATCTGCCAAGGGTCATCGACCGACCCGTCCGGCGGTAGATTTCGACCATGCCGAAAGCGACCCGGCCGGATCTCGCGGCCATGCTCGTCCCGCTCGGCCGTGCGCTGACGGAGGCGGAGCGACCCGTCCTCGACCGGCACGGGCTCACCATGTGGGCCTACGTGGTACTGCTCGGACTCGACGAAGGGCCCGTCCACACCCAGGCCGCGCTCGCCAAGACGATCCGGGCGGACAAGACCCGGATCATCCCGGTCCTCGACGACCTCCAGCAGCGCGGCCTGATCCTGCGCGACCCCGATCCGGCCGACCGGCGCGTCAACCTGATCCGGCTCACCGCCGACGGCGCGAAGCTGCGCGACCGCGCCCAGCACGACATCCAGGAACAGGAAAAGCGACTACTGGCCGACCTACCCGCCGCCGATCGCCACACTTTCCTGCGCGTACTACAGCTGCTCGCCGACCGCACCCGAACCGCGAAATCACCCGGGTGAGCGGTGACACAGACCACCTCGTGGGTTTCGGTCCGTGGCACGGCTCATGAAGACGAATAAACGCAGGTCATCTAGCCTGGAGAGGTGCCGATGAGTCATACCGGCGCACTCTGACGCAACGGAGCGATCCCAGAGAAGAAAGCGACTGCCGATGATCCTGGCGGCTCAGCTCAGCGATACCCACTTCGACCTCAGCGCGCGCAACACCGAACGGGTGGAGGCGGTGATGGGCTACCTGGCGGACCTGCCACGCAGGCCCGACGTCATCCTGGTGACCGGCGACATCACCGACTCCGGCACGCCGGAGCAGTACGCGCAAGCACGCCTTGCCCTGCAAGCGGACATCCCCGTGTACCTGCTGCCCGGCAACCACGACGACCGCGCGAACTTCCGCACCGCACTGCTGGGCGAGCCCGCCTCGACCACTCCCGTCAACAGCGTCCACCGCGTCGGGCCGCTCACCGTCGTCATGCTCGACTCGAGCATCCCCGGTGAACCCGCGGGCCTGCTGGGCGAGGACACCTTCGACTGGCTGCGCGCGACGCTCGCCGAGGCGCCGGACGGGCCGATCCTGGTGGCCCTGCACCATCCGCCCAAGCACGTGTTCAGTCCCGTGGTCGATGTCATCGCGCTCGCCGATCCCGGCCGGCTGGCCGCGGTGGTGGCGGGCGATCCACGCATCGTCGGCATTCTCACCGGCCACGCCCACGCCCCCATCGCGACGATCTTCGCGGGCAAACCCATGATCACCTGTCCCAGTACGGCTTCCGTCCTCGGCGGCGAATGGGAAGTGACGCCACCTCACCGCGTCATGGACTACGCACCCGACCCGGCTATCGCGCTGCATGTCATCGACGAGAACTTCGGCCTGACAACTCATTTCCGGACAGTCGCGATGGGCGGCTGGCTGTCCGAGCCCCCACCCGACTGACCGCCCGGCAAGCCCGCGGCCACCCGCAGCAACTCCATCGTCCGGGTGACGACCGGGTTGCACGACTCGGAGTCCTTGATGTGCGCGCAGATCGTGCGGCGCGGCGTCGGGTTGGTCAGCTCCAGCGCGCGCGAACCGGGCGGCAGGTCCGTGGCGCCGAGACGGGGAACGACGGTGATGCCGACACCGCGCGCCACGAATCGCAGGGCGGACGGGTAGTCGGTGGTCTCCACCACGAACCGAGGCGTGAAACCCGCTGCGGCGCAGGCGTTCAGCATCGCCTGCCTGCACGGTCCGTGGCTGGTGTCGTTGTCGATCCAGCGGTATCGCTCGAGTTCGGCGACGTCGACGGTGGTACGTGTCGCCAGTTCGTGGTCGGCGGGGACCACGGCGACGTAGGGCTCGGTCATCAGGTCGCGGTGGGTGTAGCCGGTGATCTGCGCCGGTTTGCCCAAGCGCACCGTGAGGGCGATATCGGGACGGTTGCCCGACACCGGGGCCAGTTCGTCGACGATGCGCAGGCGAACCCTGGTGTCAGGGAATTCGTGGGTGAGGGTGGCGACCACGTCGGGCATCCAGTTGGTGCCCGCCGAGCTGAACGAGTTGATCGTGATCCGGGTGGCCTTGCCCGCGCGCAGGTCCGACACCGTCGACCCGAGCGCGGTCAACTCGTCGAGCACCTTGGCGGCCTCCCCCGCGATCACCCGGCCCGCCGGGGTCGGCACCACGCCGCGACCGACTCGTTCCAGCAGCTGCAAGCCGGTCTCGCGCTGGAGTGCGGTCAGGTGCTGGGAGATCGCCGACGGCGAGTAACCGAGCGTCGAGGCCGCCGCGGCCACCGAGCCGGTCGCGACCACGGATCGGAAGATCATCAAGCGGTGCGTGTCGATCATGCGAATTCCTCGATTCAGTTCTACTGAATATTAGATGGCGAATACCCGCTTGTGCTTACCTCTTCACGGGTCCACCGTAGAGGAATGAAGTCACGCCTGCCCGCTCTCGCCCTGGTCGCCGTGATGCTCGCCTGGGCATCGTCGTTCGTGATCATCCGCGGCATCGCGCCCTACGTATCGCCCGCGGCGATGGCATCCGGGCGGCTGCTCGTCGGCGCCGTCGTGCTGGTGCTGGTGCTGGCGTTTCGCGGCGGCCGGATGCCGCGCGGCACGGCGCTGTGGCTCACGATGGCCTACGGCGCGCTGTGGTTCGGGCTCTACACCGTGCTGGTGAACGCCGCCGAACAGCATCTCGACGCGGGCACCACCGCCCTGCTGGTGAACATCGCGCCGATCGTGGTCGCCGTATTGGCCGGGTCGTTCCTGAACGAAGGCTTCCCGCCGCTGCTGGTCGTCGGCATCGCGGTCAGCTTCACCGGCGCCGCGATCATCGCGTTCACCGGACCAGGACAGCGCGACCGCATCGGCGTACTGCTCGCGGTGGCGGCCGCCCTGCTCTACGGCATCAGCGTGGTGGCGCAGAAGCTGGTGCTGCGGTCCACCGACCCGCTGACCGCGACCGCCCTCGGCGCGGTCGCCGGAGCCGTCGTCCTGCTGCCGTGGGCACCGGCAATGACACAGGAACTGGCACAAGCCCCGCTCTCCGCCACCATCGGCGTCGTATACCTGGGCGTCGTCTCGACCGCCCTCGCCTTCCTGCTGTGGGCCTACGCCCTGGCCCACACCCCCGCGGGAGTCACCGCGTCGTCGAGTTACGCCGTTCCCGCCCTCGCCATCGTCATGTCCTGGATCTTCCTCGCCGAGGTCCCCACCGCCACCGCACTCCTCGGCGGCGTCCTGTGCCTGACCGGCGTCGCGATCGCGCGCTTGCGGCCGAGCATGTTCCGGCGACGCCCACAGGTCGCCGCCGTGCGCCAGGACGACGCCGCCCCCGTGCTTCGATAGCCGACACGCCTGCCGACAACCCCACACAACCTCCACATCAGCCCCACACCCGCACACCCGACCCCCTGGCAGACTGGACACGTGAGAGACAAGCCCGCGGGTCTGCCCAGCGGTCCCCTGCGCCCGATCGAACTGGCGAGTGGCGCGGTGATGGCCGGGCTCACCGTCGGCCTCATCACCGTCGGCTCACTCGTCCCCATGGCGGCCGCGTTGCAGCTCGTCGCAGCAGTGCCGTTGGGCCTGCTCGCCCAGCGGTATCGGTTACGAGCACTGGCCACGGCCACAATCGCAGCCACGCTGGTCACCTTCGTGGCGGCCGGCGTGATGCCCGCGCTCGGCGTCATGGGCGCGGCCACCCTGGCGGGAATCATCGGGACCGTGAAGCGCCGGGGCGGCGGATTCCCCACGGTGTTCGCGCTCGGAATCGTCGCCGGTGTGGGCTGGGGGCTGTTCTCCGTCGGCAGTCTGCTGCTCTTCTCACGAACCAGAGACCTGTTCTTCGACGCGATCCGCAATACCGCGAAGGGCATCGAGAATCTGGCGGGCCGGTTGCCCGCGCTGGAGCCGCTCGGCCGGATGGCCGCCGAAGCCGTCGACGTGGTGCTGCGCTGGTGGTGGATCTACGTCGGCGGCACGGTGGCGCTCGGCGTGCTGGTGAGCACGGTGATCTCCTGGTTCGTGCTCGGGGCGGTACTCGATCGCCTGGCGTGGTTGCCGGGCAGCGATCGACTCGACGCGCCGCTCGACGATCGGCCGGTCGGGCCGCTGCCGGTATCCCTGCACGGCGTCGGCTACCGATACGAGGGCACGAATGTCGACGCACTGGCCGACATCGACCTCACCATCCGCCCGGGCGAGTTCGTCGCCGTCGTCGGCCACAACGGCTCCGGCAAGTCGACCCTGACCCGGGTCCTGGCGGGCAGGCCGCCGACCACGGGTGCGGTGGACCGTCCGGGTTCGGCAGGCTTGGGCGCACTCGGCGGGACAGCACTGGTCCTGCAGCGACCCGAGAGCCAGACTCTCGGCGTCTCGGTCGCCGACGATGTGGTGTGGGGGCTCTCGGCGGAGTCGGCCGCCGAGGTCGACGTCGACGCGCTCCTCGCCGAGGTCGGCCTCGCCGACATGGGCGCCCGCGAAACCGCCACCCTCTCCGGCGGCCAGCAACAGCGTCTCGCCGTGGCCGCCGCGCTCGCGCGCCGCCCGGCGCTGCTCATCGCCGACGAAGCCACCTCGATGATCGACCCCGACGGCCGTCGCGAGCTCGTCGCCCTCCTGGCCGAGCTCCCGCGCCGGCACGGCACCGCCGTGGTCCTGGTGACCCACCACGAAGCCGACGCGACCGCCGCCGACCGGGTGATCCACCTCGCCGACGGCCGGATGGTCGACCACCTCGCGAGCTGGCCCCATCCGGCCCGCGACCAGCGCCGCAGGCCGATGGGCGCCTCCGTCCTCGAACTCGCCGACGTGCGCCACACCTACAACCGCGGCACGCCGTGGGAAGCACCGGCCCTGCACGGTGTCGACCTGTCGGTCCGCAAGGGCGAGGCGCTGCTGATCGTCGGCGGCAACGGATCGGGCAAATCAACGCTCGCCTGGATCATCGCGGGACTGATCGCGCCGAGCTCGGGACGCTGCGAACTGCGCGGCACCGCGGTCGACAAACAGGTCGGCGGGGTGGCGCTGGCCTTCCAGCATTCCCGCTTGCAACTACAGAAGCAGACAGTCGGCGCGGAGATCGCCGACTGGGGCGGGCGGGCCACCGGGTCCGGTGCAGTCGGGCAAGCGCTGGACGCGGTGGGGCTCGACCGCCGCCTCGCCGCCCGTTCGGTGGAGGAACTCAGCGGCGGACAGGCCAAGCGGGTGGTGCTCGCCGCGATGGTGGCGAGCCGGCCGCAGGTTGTCGTCCTCGACGAACCGCTGGCGGGCCTGGATCCACAGGGGCGCGCCGAGATCGTGGAACTGCTCGCCCGGCTGCGGGATTCGGGGCTGACGTTGATCATCATCTCGCACGATGTCGCCGAGATGGCGATGGTCTGCGACCGCACGGTGCACCTGGACGACGGTGTGGTGGTCTCGGCCGACGGTCACGCGATCCCGAGAACCGAACGCGCACTGGAGAAGCCGGCCTTCGTGGCCGGCCTGCCCCTCGGCCGCCGCGGCGACGAGGGCGCGACGGCACACACCAGCGCACCGAAAGGCACGACCCCATGAGCACAGTGCTGCTGCGTGAAGTCCCGGTCGACAGTGTCGTGCACCGCCTGTGGGCAGGCACGAAGATGATCGCCGCGTTCCTGATCAGCCTGCTGCTGATGTTCCTGCCGACCTGGCCGGTGCTCGGCGTGATCACGGCCTTCCTGGTACTGATCTGGATACTCGCGCGGCTGCCACTCGGCGCGATCCCCCGGCTGCCGTGGTGGTTCTGGGGACTCGTCGTGCTCGGCGGCCTGATCAACGCGCCGATCGGAATGAAAGCGGTGCTCGGCTACACGCAGATCTTCGTCTTCGGAATGGTCCTGGTGGCCGCCTCGTTCCTGATCGCCTTCACCACGCCGATGGGCGAGATCGCCCCCGCCCTCGCGAAACTCGGCGCGCCGCTGCGCAAGTTGCGACTACCGGTCGACGAATGGGCCGTGGTCGTGGCGCTCACCCTGCGCGGATTGCCACTGCTGTTCGACGAGATCCGGGTGCTGCGCGCCGCACGCCGACTGCGCCCCAAGGACAACCTGATGCACCGCGCCGCCGACAACCCGCTCATCGACATCCTCACCGCGTGCATGGCGGTGTCGTCGCGGCGCGCAGGCGAACTCGGCGAGGCGATCACCGCCCGTGGCGGCACCGGCATGCTGACCGCGCATCCGAGCGCGCCGCACCGCCGCGACGCCATCGCACTCGGCGTGGTCGTCGTGGTCTGCGCGGGCGCCGTAGCGCTGAGCACCATCATCGGCTGAGCGCAATACCCCGAATTCACTGTCCCGAAACCCTGGTGCAAGCTATGGTTCCTCACAGAAATCGAGCTAGGCAGCTTCACGCGCCGGTCACGAAACTTTCTCGGGGGGAAGTCATCATCACGGCGCCTGTTCGAGCAACTCACACCTGATGAGATCCAGATGGGAAATGTTCACATGATCATCCGCAAAATCGCCGCGGCCGCTGTTCCGGTGCTCGCCGCCGCACTGGTGGGATCCGGAGTCGCCGGAGCCGACCCGGTGACGCCGAATGTCGATTACCGCACCGAGGTCGTCGGCAACACCCTCATCACCACCCTCACCCACGGCACCTTCGCCGTCACCGGCGGCACGGTCGAGATCCGCGACGAAGCAGGCGCCACCCTGGTGTCGATGCCACTCTCGGTCCGCGACGGCAAGTTCGAGTACCCGCTGCCGCACGCGGTTCGCGACGACGGCCACGTACTCGAGCTGACCGCGGTGAAGGACGTCGCCGCGGCCAAGCCCAACCTCACGCCGGTCGCCTCACCCGCCGAAAACTATGCGGCACAGGCGAACTTCGCGTCCACCTTCGGCCTGGCCACCGCCGTCGGCAGCTTCGTCGGCATGGGTCTCGGCGCGGTGATCGGCCTGATCGTCGGCGGTGTCCTCATCCCCGGTGTCGGCGCGATTCCGGGCTTCGTCACCGGCGCCAGCGTCGGCGGCATCATCGGCACGATCATCGTCGGTGGACCCGCGCTGGTCATCGCGGGCATGGATCTGATCAACACCCTCCAGGCGCCGGCAGGTACCACGCAGTGGGCCCAGCAGACCAAATAGTCTGCGCCACAGTTCGATTCCTCCCTCGCACCGGCGCCTACACTGGCGTCGGTGCGACAAGGAAACGGACTCGACATTCCCGATAGCCTCGGCGATCTGTGCGCGCCCGACCGGATGGCGCTGATCGTCTACGACATGCAGGTCGGGGTTCTCGGCCAGCTGCCCGACGGCCAGGAGATCACCGAACGCGTCGTGCGGGTGGTCGAAGCCGCCCGGCGCGGCGGCTATCCGGTGATCTTCCTCCGGCACTTCTTCCCGCCACGGCGACTGACCGGGGTGTACGGGATGCGGCTGCTGATGAGCTGGCAGAACGCCGAATCCGTCGACGACGTGGCCTTCATTCTGCAACGCGACACGCCCTCGTTCGAGCTGGTGCCCGAGCTGGTGCCGCGCGAAGACGAGTTGGTCTTCGACAAGATGTCGATGTCGGCCTTCGAGGGCACACCCCTCGCTACTCTCCTGCGCGATCTGCGGATCGGCTCCTACGCCATCGCCGGCGTCGCACTCGAGATCGGCATCGCGCCCACCGTCACCCACTCCACCGATCTGGGTTTCGTGCCCGTGGTGATCGGTGACGCCTGCGGCGGTCGCGACAAGGAAGCGATGGCGCGCGCCTACGACGACTTCGCGTTCCAGGGCAATGCCCTGGTCACCGATGTCGACACGATCTCCGCCCTGATGACCGGAAACTGACAACCTGGCGAACTCCCAGCACCGGGTTTTCGGCCGCCTCGGATCCGAGGGGCGAGACGGAACGCCGAAGGCGCAGTATCGCCCCTCGGATTCGAGGCCCGCAGGGCCGAAAACCCCGCGGCGCCAGCCGCTGAGAGACTCAGTATCGCCCCTCGGATTCGAGGCCCACAGGGCCGAAAACCCCCGCGGCGCCAGCCGCTGAAGATTCAGCGGATGGCGTTCTTGGCTGCGTCCTGTGCGGAGTCGACCTGGCCGCTGAACTTGCCGCCGGTCTTCTCGTCGACCACGTCACCCGCCTTGTCGATCACGCCGTCGACCTTGTCCGCATGCTGGGCAGCCAGGTCCATCGCCTTGCCCGCCAGGTTCTTGAAATCCACCGCGCACTCCTTGTTGATTCGATACCGGGTCCAACGCGATTACCGTAGCAACATCACAGCTTTCACGGTGGGCATCATCATGGCGAGCTCGTCACACCGTCCCATACGGGATGCCAGAGCCGTCCGGTATCGGTCCACGCCTGGAAGCGGACGGTGCCGGTGAGCTTCGGGGTAACCCATTGCGCGTCGTGGCGTTCGTCGGCGGTCATCTCGTTGGTGAACGGGGACGTCTCGCGCCGCAGTCCGTCGAGCTCGGCCGCGATCCGACGCGACTGTTCGTCTCCGAATCCGGTACCCACCCGCCCGACGTAGATGAGGCCGTCTTCGTGCGGCATGCCGAGCAGCAGCGACTTGAACGGCCGTTTGTCGCTGCGCCGCCACCCGCCGACCACCACTTCGCGCGAGCGCCAGTTGCGCTGCTTGAGCCAGGTCTGGCTGCGTTTGCCCGGCTGATACACCGATTCCAGCCGCTTGGCCACCACCCCTTCCTGCCCCTGCGCGCGGCTGGCGTTCATCGCCTCGGCGCCCGAACCCTCCAGCAGCGCGGTGACATTCATCGACGGCGACAATCTGCCCAGCGCCTCGAGCACCGCCCGGCGGTCGGTGTACTTCTTCCGCAGCAGCGAGGTGCCGTCGAGGTAGAGCACGTCGAAGGCGATGAACACCGCCCGGGCCGAATCTGCTTGCAGCGCAGAGATATCCGAGAGCCCGGCGTCGTCGAGAACCACCGCTTCGCCGTCCAGGACCACCTGATGCCCGGCCAGCTCCTCGCCGAGGGCGGCCAGGCGCGGATAGCGGGCGGTCACCGTGTTGCCGGCGCGGCTGCGGACGGTGACGGTGCCGTCGTGGATCTCGACGATCACCCGGAAACCGTCCCACTTGGTTTCGAAGCCCCAGTCCACGGGGGTCAGCGATTCGATTTCGCCCGCGGTGGCCAGCATGGGCGACAGTCCGCGCGGGAAACCGGTGTCCACCAAGGGCTCTCGACGGGTCTGGTCGCGCATGTAGTGCATCAGCCACTGGTCGCCCTTGGTCTGGATGAGGGCGTAGCGGCCGGACACCCGCTCTCCGTCGAGCTCGACGATCACCTCGTCGGAGCGCCATTTCTCGGTGACGTAGGTGCCCGAATCCCAGATCGTCATCTCCCCCGCACCATATTCGCCCTGGGGAATGGTGCCGTGGAAGTGCAGGTATTCGAGGGGATGATCCTCGGTGCGCACCGCCAGCCGATTGTGTTTCGGCTCGGTCGGCGGACCTTTGGGCACCGCCCAGGAGGCGAGGACGCCGTCGTGCTCGAGCCGCACGTCCCAGTGCAGGCGGCGGGCGTGATGTTCCTGGATGACGAAGCGATTGCCGGGTCCGGGCTCGGGGGTCGCCTCTGGGACGGGCTCGGGCGTCCGCTGCGCGTCGCGCATGCTGCGGTATTTGGTGAGGGAATCGCGGCGGGCAGTAGGCCGGCCGGCCTCGGGGTCGGCGGGAAGCGGCGGATCGAGTTCGGCCAGCAGGTCGCCGTCGGCCTTCCAGCGGGCAAGCACCTCGTCGAAACGTAACTGACGCAGCGTGTCCGAGTCCTCGATCTCGGCCCAGGTGCGCGGGGCGGCGGCATTCGGCTCGGCGCGACCGCGCAGCGAATAGGGGGCGATGGTGGTCTTGGCGGCGTTGTTCTGACTCCAGTCCAGGAACACCTTGCCCTTGCGGGCCGCCTTCGCCATGGTCGCCGTCACCAGATCCGGGTGCAGCGCTTCAAGATTGGTGGCCACCTGCTTGGCGACAGTGGACGCGCCACCCGAACTCAGCGGCCGATCCAGCGGCACATAGACGTGAATCCCCTTGCTACCACTGGTGACCGGGAATGCCCGCATGCCGATGTCAGCGACCATGTCGCGCACCGCGAGCGCCACTAGCGCGCAGTCCGCCAGACCCGCGCCGGAGCCGGGGTCGAGATCGAACACGATCCTGGTGGCCGGGCCGCGCTCGTCCGCGTCGAAACGCCATTGCGGCACATGGATTTCCAGTGCCGCCTGCTGCGCGAGCCAGGCCATCCCGGCCTCGGAATCGATCAGCGGGTACACCACCCGGCGGCTGGAATGCTCGATCGCGGACCGGTGGATCCACGCGGGCGCGTGCTCGGGCAGGTTCTTCTCGAAGAAATCGGCATGGTCGACCCCGTTCGGCCATCTTTTCCTGGTGACCGGACGGCCGGCGAGATGGGGTAGTGCCGCCTCGGTGATCGCCGAATAGTAGGCGATCACTTCGCCTTTCGTCGTGCCGGTCTCCGGGTACAGCACCTTGTCGAGGTTGCTGAGCTCAACCTCGATGTCCGGTTCACCCGGCGCGCCCCGAAATTCCCGGCGGACCATCGACGCGATCGGACGGCGGGGACCTTCTACCGGTCCCCGCGCACCGAATCAGGCCTTGGGTCCCGGATCTGTCGGAGCGGGGCCGCCGGGGGCAGTGCCGGGGCCTGCCTGCGGGGGCACGACCTTCTTGGCCGCGTCCTTGCCCTTCTCGATCTTGTCGCTGTACTTGCCCTTGGTCTTGTCATCGATGAAGGTGCCGGCCTTGTCGACCGCCTCATTGATCTTGTCCGCGTTCTGTTCGACCGCAACCTTGCCCTTACCGAGCAAGCCCTTCAAGGTATCCACGAGACTCATCTGCCGATGTTCCTTTCGCGAGGAGGGTCATTCCACATCTTCCCACCACGAATCCCGTGGTGGGAGGTCATTCGGAACCACCCTCTGGCCCGGCTTGGGCACTACCACCGGAGTACCCGCATCCGCGGCCGCCGACACCAGGCGCCGGACGGGTTCGGACCAGCCGTGGAAGGCCAGGTTGAACGTTGCCCAGTGGATCGGGACCAGCAGGCCGTAACCTGCGTCGCCGAGGCACAGGTCGGCGTGGGCACGCACCGCCTCTTCGGGATTCATGTGCACATCGGTCCAGCGCTCGTCGTACGCGCCGATGGGCAGCAGCGTGAGATCGAAGGGGCCGAGCACCGCACCGGCCTGGGAAAACGCCTTGGTGTAGCCGGTGTCGCCGCCGAAGTAGACCCGCTTGGTCGGGCCGGACAGCGCCCACGACGCCCACAGCGTGGTGTTGCGGACGAGCCCGCGGCCGGAGAAGTGCCTGGCCTCGGCGCAGGTGATGGTGAGGCCACGGTCGTCGGCATCGCGACCGAGCGAGACCGAGCCACCCCAGTCGAGCTCGATGATCCGGTATTCGGGCACGCCCCACTGCCGCAGGTGCGCGCCGATGCCGGTGGGTACGACGAACGGCGCGAGCTGGGTGCGGACGAGTTCGTCGACGGTGGCCTTGTCGAGGTGGTCGTAGTGATCGTGGGAGATGATCACGGCGTCGACCTGCGGCACCTGCGCCAGCTCGCCGGGGACAGGATGCAGGCGGGCGGGGCCGACCACCGGGGACGGGGAAACCCGTTCACTCCACACCGGGTCGGCCAGCACTCGGTAACCGTCGAGTTCCACCAGGGCGCTGGCGTGCCCGTACCAGGTCACCGCGAGCTCGGCGGCCTGCTCGGGAACCGCGGGGGTGACCAGCGGGACGGGATTGGCAGGGCGGCCGATACGTCCCTTGGTGAGTCCCGACCAGATCAGCGACGGCGCGGCACCGGCGGCGAGCATCGAGCTCGGCTCGGTGTTGTGGAAACGGCCGTCGCGATAGGAGGACTTGCCGATCGCGGTCGGCGCGATCGCCGAGGGGCCCGCACCGATCGAAGTGGGCAGGCCCCACACCGCGCGGGCCATCCAGGCGAGACCGAAGGTACTCGCCAGCGAACCTGCCAGACGTGTGATCCGCATCAGCGCCCCACGAACTTCGCCGGGCGCTTCTCCTGCCGGGCCAGGCGGCCCTCTTTCGCGTCGTCGCTGCTCCACGCGGCTGCCAGCGCGGCTTCCTGCTGCGCGCTCGCCGGATCGCCGGTGCCGTCGTCGTTGAGCATCAGTTTCATGGCCTGCAGCGACAGCGGCGCCAGCGCGGCGATGGACTTGGCCCAGTCCTTGGCGTCGGCGAGCGTGCCGAGCTTGTTGGCGAAGCCGTAGGCGTAAGCGTCTGCGGCGGAGACGGATTCGGCGCCGAGCAGGATCGTTCGGGCCGGGCCGCCACCGATCAGGGCCGCCAGCCGCGACACCGTCCAGCGATCGACCGAGATGCCGAGCTTGGCCGCGGGCACCGCGATGTAGGCGTCGGGCTCGATCACCCGCAGATCCGAGGCCAGCGCCAGCTGCACGCCCGCACCGAGCGCACCACCGTTGATCGCCGAGATCACCGGAACCGGCACGGATTCGATCGTGTGCAGCATGTCGAGCAGGCCGCTCAGGAACGACTCGGAGTACACCCCCGACAGATCGGCGCCCGCGCTGAAGATCGGCCCGCGGCCGGTGAGCACGATGGCACGCGCACCCTGCGCCACCGCGTCGAGCATCGCGGCGCGCAGTTGCCCGACCAGGTCCTCGTTGAGCGCGTTGCGCCGTTCCTCGCGCTGCAATTCGATGGTGATCACGTCACCATCGCGGGTCACGCCGAGCATGCATCCTCCCCAGAATCTCCCAGATTTCGTGGATGTTCACACTCTGCCACAGCCCGCCGACAACGCCCGGCAAGGCGATAGCATCGACGGCTGTGGCGAGGACGGATTTCGGCATCCTGGTGATCGGCGCGGGTCAGGCAGGGCTTTCCGCCGGTTATCACCTGCGCAAGCTCGGGCTGGTGCCCGAACGCGATTTCCGCATCGTCGACCACGCACCCGGCCCCGGTGGCGCCTGGCAGTTCCGGTGGCCGTCGCTGACTCTGACCACCGTGAACCGGGTGCACGACCTGCCGGGGATGTCCTTCGCCGAGACACTGCCGGCGGGATCGGAGTCGGCGCGAGCCGCCAGCGCGGTGCCGCACTACTACGAACTCTACGAAAAGCGCTTCGACCTGCAGGTTCAACGGCAGGTGACGGTAAAAGTCGTCTGCGATCGGACCGCCGACGGGCAGAGCTGCGCGGGCCGAGGCGAGGTATTGCAGGTCGAAACCGAGGGCGCGGGCACTCTTCGCACGCGAGGTCTGATCAACGGCACCGGCACCTGGGAGCACCCGTTCATCCCCCGATATCCGGGCGCCGACACCTTCGCGGGCCGCCAGTTGCACACCCGCGACTACCGCACGGCCGACGGGTTCGCGGGCAAACATGTCGTCGTCGTCGGCGGGGGCATCTCGGCGGTGCAGTTACTCGACGAAATCTCGCTCGTGACCTCCACCACATGGGTCACCAGGTCGGAGCCGCGCTGGCGCGAAACGCCGTTCGCCGAGCAGGACGGACGCGACGCGGTGGCACTGGTGGAGGACCGCGTCCGGGCGGGTCTGCCGCCGGGGTCGGTCGTCTCGGTGACGGGACTACCGCTCGACGACCGTTTGCGCGCCGCCCGCGAGCGGGGTGCGCTGCGACGGCTGCCGATGTTCGAGCGGATCGAGCCCACCGGCGTGCGCTGGGCCGACGGCAGTTTCCAGGCCGCCGATGTGATTCTGTGGGCAACCGGTTTCCGCAGCTCACTGGATCATCTTGCGCCCTTGCGGCTGCGCGGACCCGGCGGCGGGATCACCATGACCGGGCGGTTGGCGACGCAGGTGGCCGTCGACCCGCGCATCCATCTGATCGGCTACGGGCCCTCGGCCAGCACGATCGGCGCCAATCGGGCGGGCCGGGCGGCAGCCCGTGAGCTGACCGGTTTCCTCGGGCTCAGTCCAGACCGGCACTGAACGTCGACGGATCGGCGCCGACCCGCTTGCCCGAGTCGAGGCGGCTGATCGACTCCATCGCCTCGGCGTCGAGTTCGAAGGTGAACACATCGAAATTCTCGGAGATCCGCGACGGCGTGACCGACTTCGGGATGACGATATTGCCCAGCTGCAGGTGCCACCGGATGATCACCTGCGCCGGGGTGCGGTCGAGCTGCTCGGCGATGTCGACGATGGTGGGGTTGCCGAGCAGCGTGCCCTGCCCCAGCGGGCTCCACGCTTCGGTGGCGATCGCGTGATTGGCGTCGTATTGCCGCAGGTCACGCTGGGACAGCGTGGGATGCAGTTCGATCTGGTTCACCGTCGGGATCTCGCCCGCGTCGGCGATCAGGGTCTCCAGATCGATCACCCGGAAGTTGGAGACACCGATCGAGCCGATCCGGCCCTGCGACTTCAGCGCCTGGAACGCGCGGAACGTGTCGACGTAGCGGCCAGCCGACGGAACCGGCCAGTGGATCAGATACAGGTCCAGATAATCCAGGCCGAGGCGCCCCATGCTGGTATCGAAGGCGCGCAGGGTGCTGTCGTAGCCCTGGTCGGCGTTCCACAGCTTGGTGGTGATGAAGAGTTCGTCGCGGGGGATCCCCGATTCACGGATGGCGCGGCCTACGCCTTCCTCGTTGCCGTAGACCGCGGCCGTGTCGATACTGCGGTAGCCGACCTTCAACGCCTCGGCCACCACCCCGGTGACGTCTTCCGCGGGCACCTGGAACACACCGAAGCCGAGCTGTGGGATCACGTTCCCGTCATTGAGCACGATGGTGGGGACAGGGCTGCTCTCGCTGCGGAAGGTCACCCTCTCGAAGGTAGAAGTGGTTGGGTGCGGCGTCAACGACGGCGCGTCGCGTGTTTCCCCGTACCGAGAAGCGGGGCGCTGGTCAGGGGATTGCCCGCGATTCAGTACACAGCTCCGGCCAGTCCGATTCGCCGGTATCGGCGCTGCCTCAGCGTTCGCAGTTCGGCGGGCTCGTAGGTGCGCAGCGCCGCCAGTTCGGCGGCGATCGCCAGGACCGTGCGACGGGCGAAGGCCACCGGTTCGTCGGCGGCATCGGGGTACTCCTCGACGATCCGGTCCACCACACCGTCTTCGAGCAGATCAGCCGATCTGATGCCTTGCGCGGCAGCCATTTCCGGTGCGTGCGCGATATCGCGGAAGACGATGGCGCTCGCCCCTTCCGGCGGCAGCGGAGCCAGCCAGCCGTGCCTGGCGGCGAGCACCCGGTCGGCGGGCAACAGCGCGAGCGCGCCACCGCCGGTGCCCTGGCCGAGCAGCACGGAGACGGTCGGGGTGTCGAGGGTGACGAGATCGGCCAAACAGCGGGCGATTTCGGGGGCGAGCCCGCGTTCCTCGGCCTCCTTGGACAGGGCGGCGCCGACGGTGTCGATGACCAGCACCAGCGGCAACCGCAGTTCCCGCGCCAGGACCATCGCGCGCCGCGCCTCGCGCAGGGCGGCCGGGCCCATGGTGTGCTCGCCCTCCTGACCGGATCGGTCGTGCCCGAACACGACACACGGTTGACCGGCGAACCGGGTGAGGGCGAGCAGGACAGTGCGATCGGATTCACCACGGCCGGTTCCGCTGAGCGGAACCCGTTGTGTCGTATGGCGAAGCAGGTCCCGAATGCCCGGCCGGCCGGGCCGCCGCGAACTGAGCACCGAATCCCAGGCGCCGGCAGCCGGATTCGACGGGGTCGACGGACTACGCACCGGCGCAGCCCAACCCGGCTCGGTGGTCATCGGAACGACAGCGCCTGCGGCGACGCTCATCGCCCGGTGCGCGATCCGCCGGAACACCTCCACCGTCACCACACCGTCGATCACACCGTTGCGATAGAGGTTCTCCGCCGTCTGCACGCCGGGCGGAAACGGCCTGCCGTACAAGGCTTCGTACACGCGAGGACCCAGAAACCCGATGAGCGCGCCGGGCGCGGCGAAGGTGATGTGCCCCAGCGACCCCCACGATGCGAACACCCCACCCATCGTCGGATCACGCAGATACACCAGATACGGATGCCCCGCCGACTTGTGCACGGCCACCGCACCCGCGATCTTCACCATCTGCACGAAAGCGACTGTCCCCTCCTGCATCCGCGTGCCGCCGGAGGTCGGCGAGGCGATCAGCGGCAGCCCGAATTCGGTGGCGCGCTCGACGGCACACACGATCCGCTCGGCCGCTGCCACCCCGATCGATCCGGCCAGAAACGCGAACTCACAGGCGATCACGGCCACTCGCCGCCCGCGCAACAACCCCTCCCCCGTCAGCACCGCCTCATCGGTCCCCGCCCGATCGGCCGCCGCGATGAGGTCCTGGCGATACCGCGGTGACACGGCGGGCTCGATCGGCGCCCGGTCCCAGCTCACGAAAGAGCCCGCGTCGAGCAACTGGCCGAGTAAGTCATCCGCCGACATCCGCACGCTCCGAGCGTAGCCGGACAGGTTCGGCCACAGTCACGAGATCGCAGCAGAGCATTGGGACATCTTGACAATATGTTGTGTTTTTACAACACTTCATTAGGTGAGCCCAGTCAGACGAGGGGAAACCCTGCCGATCTTCAATCGCATCGCGGTGTTGCGCGCGGAGCATCGGATGAGCCGGGCGGCGCTTGCCGAGGCCGTCAACGTGAATGTCCAGACGATCGGCGCGCTCGAGCGTGGCGATCACTATCCGAGTCTCGATCTGGCGATGCGCATCTGCGATGTGTTCGCGCTACCGATCGAAGTCGTGTTCTCCCGCAAGGAATTCGGGCCGTTGTCGGCCGAGCTCTACCCACGCACGAAAGGCGAGACGCCATGACCACCACGCTCATCGACCGCTACCAGAACTATCGGGTCCGGCGCTGGCTCGTGCAGGAACAACGGACAGCGGGGATGCTGAAGAGCTGGCGGTCGCTGCGTCGACGGCGGATTCTCGTGGTGATCGTGACGATCGCGCTGCTCGGGATCGCGGTCGCCGGAGTGATGCGCGCGCTCGACCTGTTCGGGGCGCCAGGAGTCGCGCTCGTGTCGGCACTGGTGTTCCTGCCGAGCTGGACGATGTTGCGGATCGCTTCGGGCGGCCAGGATCACGCACCCGACCAGATGCTCGACGAACTGGAGATCTCCGAGCGCAACAAGGCCCGCTCGGCGGGACTCGCGCTCACCCAGTCGCTGACCATGGCGCCGTTGGCGTACCTGATCTTCGGCAGCGCGTTCTCACCGGAGGCCGACGCCTATCGCATCGCCTACGCGGGCGGATTGATGATGCTGGCCACGATCATGGCCGGCGGCTGTGCACCGGCGATGATCCTCGGCTGGACCCGGCCAGACCCCGAACCGGAGTCCTGAAACCCTGGTCCTGAACGAAGAGCGGGGCTGCGGCCTTCATCGCAGCAGCCCCGTCCATCAGTGCAGAGACTCGAGCTCAGTAACCCTGCATGACCTTGCGCAGCGCGTACTCGGTCAAGGCGACCAGGGCCTGCTTGGCCGGTTCCCGGCGACGGGCGTCGATCGACATGATCGGCACGTCGGCGGGAACCGCCAGGGCCTGGCGGATGTCCTCGAGCGGGTACTTCGGCGCGTCGTCGAACTCGTTGAGCGCCACCAGGAACGGCAGTCCGCGGGCCTCGAAGTAGTCGACAGCGGCGAAGCTGTCTTCGAGCCTGCGGGTGTCGACCAGCACCACGGCGCCGATGGCGCCGCGGATCAGGTCGTCCCACATGAACCAGAACCGGTACTGGCCCGGCGTACCGAACAGGTACAGGACCAGGTCGTCGGCGAGGCTGATACGGCCGAAGTCCATCGCCACCGTGGTGGTGGACTTCTGCGGAATACCGGTCAGGTTGTCGATTCCGGTACTGGCGTTGGTGACCAACGCCTCGGTGCGCAGCGGAACGATCTCCGACACCGCGCCGACCATCGTGGTCTTACCCACACCGAAGCCGCCGGCGACCACAATCTTCGCCGAAGTCGGCTTGGCCGTGCGGGTATCGACCTGCGCCGTCGAATCAAATACGCCGGAGTCCACTGAGAACCCTTTCGATCAGCTCGCGACGTTCATCGTCGCTGGAATCGTCTTTCAAAGTTGCCGAAACCCGGACGTGGCCGGCCTCGATCAGATCGGCTACGAGTACCCGGGCCACCCCGATCGGGATGTACAGCTGGGCAGCTATCTCGGCAACGGACGGCGATTGCCTGCACAACTCCACGATGGACGTTTCGAGGTTGTTCAGTTCGTACTGCCGCTCCATGGCGACCGGATGCGATGCGACGAGTGCCTCCAGCGCCAACTCGACCGCCGGCCTGGTGCGGCCGGCAGTCAAGGAGTACGGGCGGACGAGGCTGGGCTCGGCGCTCCCCATGCGGTGATCGTCTATGTCCATCCCACCATCAGGAACCCATCGTGACGCGCGGGGTGGCCTGGACCGTCTGGCCAACGCGCTCGACCAGAAGTGCCATTTCGTAGCCGACCTGACCGATGTCACACGAGGTGTTGGTCAGGACCGCTAGGTAGGAGCCGTCGCCGACTGCCATGAGCAGCAGGTATCCGTGCTCCATCTCCACGACGGACTGGAGTACCGTACCGCCTTCGAACAGATTCGACACGCCGACGGAAAGGCTCGCCAGTCCGGCGGTCACCGCGGAGAGCTGTTCTGCGCGGTCGACCGGGAGCTGAGCGCTCGCGGCCATCAACAGTCCGTCAGCCGAGACCAGGACGGCATGGGCTACGCCAGGAACCTCGTTGGCGAAGTTCGAAACCAGCCAATCCAGCTGACGGTTCGTACCACCTAGATCGGGGTTCATCGGTCTCCTTTATCTCCGGTTAGGTTCATTGCCTTCATTGCGCGGCCATCCCGGACACCCTGCTGGTGACGACTCAGGCTGTTCCGGATCGTGGCGGGATCGCGTTGCTGCGGGGTGCGATCAGCGGTGCCGCTCACACCACCCGGCACAAGCCTTCCGCCCGGACTGCGCTGAGGCAAGCCGGCGGCGGTACGCACCTCGGACTGAGCTTCGCTGGCCGCGCGTGCAGCCTGCCAACCCTCGTCACCCGGTGATTCGAAGGCGGCAGCCATCTGGTTCCGGTCGGAATTCTCGTCCGTGAGCCACGCCGACATCATCTCGGCGAAGATCGGTGTTCCGCCCATCACGGAATCACCTTCCGGTGCCGGCTGCAACCTGGTCTGGAAGAACGACGCAGCCTTGACCGGATTGGACCGGAAGCTGTGCCGACCCGGATCACGCCCTGCCGACGCAGCGTTATCCGGCCCCGCAGGGTCCCGATCCCGTTGCGGCAGAGCCACTCCTGGCCCGGCGTTCGCCTGCGGTACAACACTAGCCCCGGGATCGCGCTGCGGCAGCCCATTCGGCGCAGCCGCGCGTTGGGGGAGGCCGTTGGGCGCGTCCCGCTGCGGTTGACCCGCGGCCGGAGCGCGCTGGGGCAGACCGTTGTCGGCCGAATCCTGCTGCGGCGCAGGGGTTGCGCGCTGGGGCAGACCATTGGCCGGACGGGCGGGCTGGGCACGCTGTGGAAGTCCGTTGGCCGGATCACGCTGCGGCAGACCACCGGTCTGCTCACGCTGCGGCAGACCATTGGACGGATCACGCTGCGGGAGGCCACCGGTCTGCTCACGCTGCGGGAGGCCGTTGGACGGGTCGCGCTGCGGCAGACCGCCCGTCTGGTCCCGCTGCGGTAGGCCGGTCGACGGATCACGTTGCGGCAGACCACCGGTCTGCTCACGCTGCGGGAGACCACCGGTCTGATCGAGCCTGGGCAAACCACCGGACTGATCCCGATGCGGCAGGCGCGGCGCGGGATCGCGCTGCGGCAGGCCACCGGAGGCGTTGCCCCGCTGCGGGAGTCCGGTCGACGGGTCACGCTGCACGGGCTCGGAATCACGCTGCGGCGCAGCGCTGCCCTGACCACGCTGCGGCAACCCGGTCGACTGCGCCGGATCACGCTGGGCGTTCGCGGCATCGCGCTGCGGCAGACCCGTTGCCGGGTCACGCTGCGGCAGGCCACCGGTCTGCTCCCGCTGCGGGAGGACGGTCGACGGATCGCGCTGCGGCAGACCCGTTGCCGGGTCACGCTGCGGCAGACCGCCGGTCTGCTCCCGCTGCGGTAGCCGCGGCGACGGATCGCGCTGCGGCAGCCCGACCGAAGGATCACGCTGCGGGGCGCCATTGGCGCCCGGCGAACGCTGCGGCAACCCACCGGGGGTGCTCCCCCGCTGCGTCTGTGCCGAATCGCGCTGCGGCGGTGCCATGTCGCGCTGGGGCGGTGCCGCGTCACGCGGCGACTGCGCGGAATCCCGCGACGGCGCGCCGTTCGCACCCGGCTGACGCTGCGGCAGCCCACCACCGGCCTGCGGCGGCCCACCAGGCTTCTGCTCACCCGGGCCCTGCTGGCCCGGCCCGGCGGGCGGGCGCTGCGGCCCACCCGGCGCCAGGTTGCGCTTGGGTAGGTTCGCCGCGGCGAGCTTGCCGCGCTGCGGCACGTTCCCCTGGCCCGGCGCGGGCGGACGCAGCGACGGCGACGACTGCTCGTTCGCGTCCTGGGCCACGCCCGAAGCCATCGAGTTGCCCGGCTGACGTTGCGGCAACCCACCACCGGCACCCGCCGGCGGCCCGCTGGTTCCGGGATCCACGGTGACCATCACGTTGCCACCCGGGGTGCGGGTGATCGCGCGGGTCTGCATGGTGCTGCTCGGCTGCTGCTGCTGCGGGTTCGGTCGCTGCTGCTGCGGTGCGGGCGCGTTCTGCTGCTGCACCTGCTGCGGCGGCACCACCGGGCCACCGGCACCGGCGACGATGAGGCCGACCGGCACATGCACGGTGACGGTGACGCCCGGATCGCGCGCGGTATCGAAGGTCGGACGCAGGCGCACGGTGAGACCGTGGCGCTCGGCCAGCCGGCCGACCACGAACAGACCCATGTGGCGGGCGGTGTCGGGACCGGGCTCCGCGGTCTGCTCGAGCCGGTGGTTGATCTCCGACATCTCGGCAGGCGGCATACCGATGCCGCGGTCGGCGACCTCGATCAGCAGACCCTGGTCGTGTGCCTGGGCGAAGGTGAACTTGACGTCGGTCTCCGGCGGGGAGGCCCGCAGCGCGTTGTCGAGCAGCTCGGCGAACAGGTGCGCCATATCGGAGGCGGCCGGTTCGACCAGCGAGCCACGCGGTGTGGCGCCGAGCTTGACCCGCTCGTAGTCCTCGACCTCGGAGATCGCGGCACGCAGCACGTCGGCGATCTCGACCGGGGCCGACTTGGTGCGACGCTGCTTGGTACCCGCGAGAATCAGCAGGTTGTCACCGTTACGGCGCATGCGCGCGGCGAGGTGGTCGAGCCGGAAGAGGTTCTCGAGCAGGCGCGGGTCCTTCTCGTCGTACTCCATCGCCTCGATGAGGGTGAGCTGATGGTCGACGAGCGACTTGGACCGGCGGGCCAGCGTCTCGAACATGTCGTTGACCTGCGAACGCATCTGCGCCTGGTCGCTGGCCAGACGCAGCGCCTGACCGTGGATATCGTCGACGGCGCGGGCGAGCTGGCCGATCTCCTCGTCGGAGCGCACCGGCATCGGCTCGAGCGGCACGTCCTCGGGCGCGGCACCGTTGCGCAGCTGGGCGACCTCGTGCGGCAGATCGGACTCGGCGACGCGCAGCGCGGCCAGCCGGAGGCGGTGCAGCGGCACGATCATCGAGCGGGCGACGAACACGGCGAGCAGCAGCGCGGCCAGGATCGTCGCGATGACGACAGCGGTATAGGTCCAGGCACCGGTGGCGGCCGCATCGGTGAGCTCGTCCATCGAGACCTCGATGGCCTTGGTGGCCTCGTTCACGACGCCTTCGTAGGCCTGCAAACTCGAGTAGAGCGAGGTACGCAAGTCGCCAACAGGCAGCTTGCCCGCGGACACCTCGGGACTGCTGATCAGGTTCGCCCGGATATCGGCCTGAGCCTTGAGGTCGGCGATCACCCGATCGCCGTCGGGGAAGCGGTTGGACAGCACGTCGAGCAGATGGCTCTCGGTCGCGACACCGGTGAGGAAGGTCTGTGCCCCCGTGTCCTGCCCACGCAGCATCCCGGCCAGACCGGCGAGCTCGTCGACGAGCACCGAACGCGTGTTGAGCGAGTCGACCAGACGCAGCTTGGCCGTGTCCATCACCGGATCGCTCACCTGAGCGATGGTGGACTCCACGATGCTGACGCTGTCCTGGGTCATCTGCTCGACCCCGGAAAGTACCGGCTCGGCGGACGTCGACAGCGCCTTACCCTGCGCGCGCACGTTCTTGGCCTGCTTGACCATCCGCTCCAGCGCGCCGTGCGCGGCAGGCAGATCGGTCAGCCGACCGAGCGAGGTCTCGGCCGCGGCGACGGCGGCGTCGAGATCGGCGAGGTCCTTGTCGGTGACCAGGGTGACCCCCGGACCGGCCGGCACCAACTGACTGCCGGCCACCTTCGCCGTGCCTGCACTCAGCGCGGTGACCGTCGGAATCGTGTCTACCTGCTCGTTGATACTGGAGAGCCGGTTGGCCTCCGAGAACTCGGAGGTAATTCTCGACACGCCGAGCCCGACCGCGACCGCGAGTGGCACGGCAAGCACGGCCGTAACCTTCCAACGCAGGTCCCAGTTGCCGAGCGCCCAGCGTTTGCTGCCGGACCTAGCGGCGTCACGCATCTCCCACTCACTTTCCAAACTGGCCTCGTACCGTACGCCTGAGGCGAACCTCCACAGGCGCGATGGTGGCTCGCCAGTGGCTGCTGGCCGAGAACTACGGCTGGCCGAGAAATTGCGTCTACGACTGCCCGAATAAGTGACATCGGATTCTAACGGATCAATAACTTCTTGGCTGACTCCCGGTAGAGGTCCGCTCGATGACCAGCCCGTTGTAGGCAAAACCAAAGGTCGCGGCACCCCCTCGGGTGTCGCGTGAAGTCTGCCACAATCATCTGGATCTATCGAGCGGGCATCGAAGCGAGGCTAGGGAGTCACGGGGTTGGACACCGAACACGAGTACCGGCCGGTCTATCAGACCAGCCTGGTCGACCCAGCCGACTTCTGGTCCGCCGCAGCTCAGGGCATCGAGTGGGATGTCGAACCGCAGCAGATCGTCGATGCCGCCGATAAGCGGTCGGCCCGGTGGTTCCCCGATGCCCGCCTGAATACCTGCGTGAACGCCCTCGACCGCCACGTCAGAGCGGGCACTGTCGACCAGGGTGGACACGCCGATCAACCCGCCCTCATATATGCCTCCGCTATGACGGACACCACCACGATTTACACCTACGCCGAATTGCTCGACGCGGTGGCCGAGTTCGCGGGAGCCATGCGCGATCTCGGTGTGGTGGCCGGTGATCGGGTGGTGATCTATCTGCCGATGATTCCCGAAGCGGTGATCGCGATGCTGGCCTGTGCCCGCATCGGCGCGGTGCACTCGGTGGTGTTCGGCGGGTTCGCCGCACCCGAGCTGGCCGCCCGCATCGACGATGCCGAGCCGGTCCTGATCATCACGGCCTCGGGCGGCCTGGAACCCAACCGCCGCATCGACTACCCGCCGATCGTGATGGCCGCGCTCGATCTCGCCGAGACCGCGTCGGTACGCACGGTGATCGTGAAGCAGCGGCCCCAGTTCACGACGATCGAGTTCCCGGCCGCCCTGCCCGCCACCGACGTGCTGCCGTCTTCGGAGCAGACCGTCGCCGCGCGCTGGGTCGATTGGGACGACTGCGTCGACGGTGCGGCGCCCGCCGATCCGGTCTCGGTGGCCGCCACCGATCCGCTCTACATCCTCTACACCTCCGGCACCACCGGTAAGCCGAAGGGCGTGGTGCGCGACAACGGCGGACACGCGGTGGCGCTGGCTTGGTCGATGCGCAATATCTACGACGTCGGCCCTGGTCAGGTGTTCTGGGCCGCCTCCGATGTGGGCTGGGTCGTCGGCCACTCCTACATCGTCTACGCACCCCTGCTGGTCGGCGCGACGACGGTGCTCTACGAGGGCAAACCGGTCGGCACCCCCGACGCGGGCGCGTTCTGGCGGATCGTCGACGAGCACGACGTGCGGGTGCTGTTCACTGCGCCGACCGCGTTGCGCGCGATCCGCCGCGCCGACCCCGACGCCACCGCGGCCCACCGCCACGACCTGTCCCGGCTGCGCGCGCTGTTCTGCGCGGGCGAGCGCCTGGATCCGGCCACCTTCGACTGGGCGACGAACACCCTGCTGGCCGATCATCCCGACACCCCGGTGGTCGATCACTGGTGGCAGACCGAGACCGGCTGGCCGATCTGCGCCGACCCGCTCGGCGTGCAGGAACTGCCGGTCAAGCCCGGTTCGGCGAGTGTGCCGGTGCCCGGCTACCGGCTGCGCGTGCTCGACGCGAACGGCAACGCGGTTCCGGCCGGGACCGAGGGCAACATCGTCATCGGGCTGCCGCTGCCCCCCGGCTGCCTGACCGGGTTGTGGCGCGACCGGGATCGCTTCATCCGCTCGTACCTGTCGGCCTTCCCCGGCCATTACCTCACCGGCGACTCCGGCTACTTCGACGAGGACGGCTATCTCTACGTCCTCGGGCGCAGCGACGACGTGATCAACATCGCCGGGCATCGCCTGTCGGCGGGCAGCATCGAGGCCGCCATCGCCGGGCACGAGGCCGTCGCCGAATGCGCGGTGATCGGCATGCCCGACGAGCTCAAGGGCAGCCTCCCGCTGGCCTATGTGGTGCTCAAGCAGGGCGTCGAGATCGACCAGCAGCAGTTGCGCGCCGAACTCGACGACCGGGTGCGTGCCCAGATCGGGGCGATCGCCACCCTGCACGACTCGATCATCGTCACCGGATTGCCCAAGACCCGTTCCGGCAAGATCCTGCGCAAGACGATCCGCCAGCTCACCGCCGGTGAACACGTCGAAACCCCCGCCACCATCGAGGACCCCCACGTCCTCACCGCCCTGGCGGACCGCATCCTCGCCAACCCACCACTGGGCAGCATCACGCCGACCGCCACCCCCGAACAGGACAACGATCCAGTCTCGCCGACCCCGTAGACATCCGAGGTCTTCGCAGCCCCGCAGGGGCGTCTCGGCCGCCTCGATCCGGACTGACCAGAGGGTGCGACGAAGGAGTGCCCGCCGGGAGGGAAGATCGAGGGCACCAGGCCGAGACCCCGCGGCGCCCGCGCCGCCAGAAATATAAGCTCACCACGTGACTTCCTCTACCGTTCTCGTCGTCGATGACGACGAGGACGTTCTCGCCTCGGTCGAACGCGGCCTGCGACTGTCCGGTTTCCGGGTGCTGGTCGCGCGCGACGGTGGTGCCGCGCTGCGCGCCGTCGCCGAGCAGGCGCCCGACGCGGTGGTCCTCGACATGAACATGCCGGTCCTCGACGGTGCCGGGGTGGTCACGGCCTTGCGGGCGATGGGCAATGACGTGCCCATCTGCGTGCTCAGCGCCCGTGCTTCGGTGGACGACCGGATCGCGGGTCTCGAGTCGGGCGCCGACGACTACCTGGTGAAACCGTTCGAGCTGGCCGAATTGGTGGCCAGGATCAAGGCCCTGCTGCGCCGCCGCACCGACACACCCGAGCCCGTGGCGCCCGGCGCGCTGACGGTCGGGCCGTTGCTGGTCGATGTCGCGGGGTATCGCGCACTACTGCACGGGCGCGAAATCGAGCTCACCAAAAGGGAATTCGAATTGCTGTCGACGCTCGCCCGGAATGCCGGTGTGGTGTTGACGCGAGAACGGCTGCTGGAATTGGTGTGGGGTTACGATTTCATAGCCGATACGAATGTGGTGGACGTGTTCGTCGGATACCTGCGCAGGAAACTCGAAATAGATGACACGCCAAGGATTTTGCACACGATTCGCGGGGTGGGTTTCGTACTCCGGGAATCGAAATGATCTCCGAACAACCGCTGAAACGTCGTCGCAGACAATCGTTTTCGCTCCGGACAAGAGTCGCGGGGGCGGCTGCGGCAGGTGCCGTCATCATCGTCACGATCGCCGCTTTCGTGGGTTTTCAAGCAATCGAGCGCAATAATGTCACCCAAACCGATCAGCAACTGGAAATCGCTTCGCGCATCGTGCTGATCGAGCCGGTGCTGGCAACCGGGTTCGTCAACCTGACCGGATTGCAGAACACCATGGCGCTCACGGTGCGCGACGACGGCCAGGTGACCGCGTCGAGCTCGACCCAGCTGCCGGATCTGCCCCCCGGCTCGCAGACCGTCGAGCTGAACGACCAGCCCTATCGGGTGCTCACCACCACCGAGAACCAGCCCGCGGGTCGCACTGTCTCGCTGGCCATTCCGACCACCGAGGCCACCAAGGCCACCGACGACCAGCAACGCTGGGTCCTCGCGGGCGCGGCGATCGCGGTGGCGGCCGCGGCGGCGCTGGGCTGGCTGCTCGCCGGGCGTGCGGTCGGCCCGATCGTGAAGCTGACCAAGCAGGTGTCGGCCCGCAGCACGGGCGGTGGGCCGGACGAGCACGATCGCCCGGTCGACGGTTCCGGTGTCGACGAAGCGGTGAAGCTGGCCGACGCGGTGAACACCATGCTGGCCCGCGTCGACCAGGCCCAGGCCGAGACCGCCGCCGCGCTGGAAACCGCCCGCGACTTCGCCGCCGTCTCCGCCCACGAACTGCGCACCCCGCTCACCGCGATCCGCACCGACCTCGAGGTCCTGCGCACCCTCGACCTCACCGACGACCAGCGTCGCGAGATCCTCGACGACCTCGCCCGCAACGAGACCAGGGTGGAAACCACCCTGTCCGCGCTGGAACGGCTCGCCCGCGGCGATCTCACCGCCGAGACCGATCACGTCCCCACCGATGTCGCCGACCTGTGCGACCAGGCCGCCCACGACGCCATGCGCCACAACCCCGGCCTGGCGGTGCGCATCGACACCGACGCCGAACTGGTGACCCGGGGCCTGCCCGCAGGCCTGCGGCTGGCCGTCGACAACGCGCTCACCAATTCGGTGAAGCACGGCGGCGCCACCGCCGCTGTCGTGTCGGCGCATCGCACCGCGCACGGCCGGATCGTCATCGCCGTCGACGACAACGGCACCGGCGTCGCGCCCGGCGAACGCGAGGCGGTCTTCGCGCGGTTCGCCCGCGGCGCCAACGCCACCAAGGGCGGTTCGGGCCTCGGCCTCGCGCTGGTGGCCCAGCAGGCCCAGTTGCACGGCGGGCTGACGTACTTCGAGGACAGTCCACTCGGCGGCGCCCGTCTCGTCATCGACCTGCCCGCGCGACCGGCCCAGTAGAAACACGAAAGCCCCGCACCCACGATGACCGTGGATGCGGGGCCGAGCTCGCTACTTACTTGTCGCTCTTGAAAGCGTCCTTCACTCTGCCCGCCGCGCGCTCGGCAGCTTCCTTCACGTTGGCCGCTGCCTTCTTCGCTTCCGCCTCGATCTTCTCGCCCTCGGCCTTGGCCTTGGCTTTGACATCGTCGGTGTCGGACATCGAACCTCCACTCTCGTGAGTTCCGCGCCTGATCGGCGCGGGGTGAAGACACTCGCGAGAATACCGCACAGTTAACAACCAGCGACTGAAGCTGGAATCAGGGGAGAACCTGCGGGATCGACTCCGGGATGACCAGGCCGATCACCGCGCCGAGCACCGCGCCGGTGATCGCGAAGGAGACGCCCGAGGTGAACGCGCACAGGAAGTAGCCGATGATGAACGCGGCCAGGCCCGGGATGCACAGGATCGCCGCGGTCAGGAAGCCGATGGTGGCACCGGCGGCCGCACCGTTCTGGACGGGGTCGTGGTTTCCGGCCTCGGGGTTGGTGGCGATGCTCTTCAGTTCGTCGGTGGTGGCGGCGGACAGCTGCGGGGCGATCTGCAGCGTGCGGCCGTCCTCGGAGACGACCGAAGCCAGCGCGATGTTGTTGCCACCGACGGTGGTCATCGTCAGCGGCAGCTCGCTGACCTTGTCTCCGGTGGCGGAGATGACCGCGACGTTGGTGGAGTCGGGCGAGAGCACGAAGCGGCCGTTGTCGACGGTCGCGGAGACGGTGCGCAGGTCCGGCGAGACAGTGGTCTTGTAGCCGACGCCGTCGGCGGCGCCTTCGCCTGCCAGCCCGGCGGCGATCTCGGCCTGACGCGCGACGGTGACATCAGCGGCCGCGGTGCCCGTGGTGACGAGCGACGCCGCGACGACCAGCGGCAGTGCGGCGAAGACCGCACGGCGACCCGCGCGAGTGATGTTGTGGCTGAACATGTTCGGTTCTCCCTCCCGATGCTTCCGAAGAATCCCCGAACCCCCCGGACGAATCGAAAAAATCTCGATGTCGATTGACTCGAGAGTTGTACCGAACCACTACGGCATTGCGGAATATGTTGTGACACAAGGCATAGTTTGAACAGGTAGCTATCGATCGGCGATCGCGCGCAGTACTCGACCGGCATACCGGCAGCTACCTCGAGCAGCCCTTCCTCAACGAACTCTCAGACATCTCCCACGTCCGGCACCGAACTCCGGGATACCGTCGCCGATGTGATCGACAAACGCGCTCGCCTGCTCTGCTTCACCACTGCTCTCGCGCTGGCGGGCGGTGCTGTCGCCTGTTCCGGCAAGGATGCCGCACCGACCGGGATCGCGCTCGTCAACGCTGATTCCGGGCCGACCGGCGAGCGTGTGGCCAAGGCGGTGCAGGATGCGGGTGGCTATGAGTGGACTGTCGCGAAGCCCGGTGAGATCGACGCGGGCGACTACGCCGCCGTGATCACCCTGCCCGCCGACCTCACCGCGTCGATGGCCACCCTCGCCACCCCGGAACCCAAGCGCGCCAAAGTGACCGTCGCCACCCACGACGGCGCCGACACGAACACGGTGAACGGCGCGGTCGATGTGGTGACGCACCGGATCGGCGCGTCCGGCGTCGACGCGGCGCTGGCCGCGGTCTCGCAGGCACGCAACCAGATGACCTCGGTCCAGTTCACCGCCCAGCTGCTCAGCGCGGGCGTGAACGCCGCCGCCGACGGTGCGAGCCAGTTCAGTGGCGGTGCGGAGCAGATGCTCGGGTTCCTCGACTACGCGAAAGAGGGTGCGGGCCAACTCACTTCGGCGATCGAGCTGCTGAACCAGACCGTCGACGGCGCGGCGAAGCAGGCGAACCAGCTGGCCGATGCCCTCGGCGCCACCGGCGTCACCATCGCCGGCGTCCAATCCAGCGCGGCCGCCATGGGCTCCGGCCTCGACCAGATCCTGCCCCTTCTGAAAGCCCTCCCCTTCGCGGGCGACCCGCAGCTCGCCGACATCATCACCAAACTCGAAGCGCTACGCGGCGTATCGACCCAGGCAGGCACCCAACTCGACGGCCTCAGCGAATTGACCGGCGCCGCAGTAGATCCCAACACCGACCTGGGCACCCTCCTGCGCACCGTCGTGGCCCGCCTCAACAGCGCCCGCGACCAGCTCACCCAGGGCGCCGAACTCGCCAAGGGCCTGCCCACCCTCGCCGAGCAGGGCGGCGCCCAACTCCTCTCGGCCGTCGAACAACTCACCGGCGGCGTCGGCGCCCTGCAGAACATCGTCGGCAACCTCAACACCCAAACCGGCAAGGCCCTCGAGGCCCTCCCCCCACGAGGCCAGTCCCAGCAATCCGCCCTCGCCCTCGCCCTCACCGACCCCGTCGAAGTCGTCCGGGAGTGACCCCACCACCAACCGCCTTCGGAAGTCGTCGACGAACAGTGTCGAGGCGGCAACACGGTCGGTAAGCTCGGCCCATGACGATCCAGGCCGTGGACTCGCTACCCCATCAGATGACGGAAGAGCAGTACCGTCAGCTCCCCGAGGACGTCTCCAGGGAGATCGAGGTAGTGCACGGGCACGTCATCCTCTGCGAATCACCGTCACCTGAGCACAACCGCATCGCCCGACGCCTCGCAGGCGCCATGGAAGACCTGCCGAGCACCGAACCGTGCATCCGCGCCGAGACCGACATCGACGTGGTGCTCTGGCGGGTTCCGAAGTTCACCTTCCGCCGTCCCGATGTCACGGTATACAGATGCCTGCAACAGCCGGGAGACAAGCCGGAGGCAGGCGACGCACTGATCGTGGTCGAGGTGTCGTCGCCGTCGACAGCGGCCGAGGACTTGCTCGACAAGAAGGCGCAGTACGCGCGAGTCGGTATTCCGCTCTACCTCGTCGTCATGCTCGACCCGAAATTCGCGATAGCGGAGGTGCTCGAGTTCCGGCTCGACGCGCACGCCCGCGAGTATCGGCTCCACCAGATCCACCGCGACGGGTTACTCCGGCTCGAACACGTGATCGTCGGGGACATCGCCTTCGCCGAGCTCACTCGCTGAACCAACGCGGCCCGGTCGGTTTCGACCGGGCCACAGGGGTTTTCAGGGTCAGGGCAGGACCTGCGGGATGATGTGCGGTGCGGCCACGCCGACCACGGCGCCGATCAACGCGCCGATCAACGCGTTCGGGAGACCTACCAGGCCGACGCACGGCAGGTAGAGGATCATCGTGGTGATCATCGGGATGCACACGACGGCGGCGACGAGCGCGCCGATGCCTGCGCCGATGGCGGCGGCGTTCTGGACCGGGTCGGGGAATTGCGCGGTGGGGGTGGTCGCGATGGTCTTCAGTTCGTCGCTCGCCTCCGCGGTGGGCCGCGGTGTCACCGTCATGCTTCGCCCGTCGGCCGCGATCTCGGTCGCCAGGGCGATCACATTGCCGCTGACCGTGGTGAACGAGGTGGGGACCTCCCCGATCGGATCGCCGGTCGCGGACTCGACGATGACCCGGGCCCGGTCGGGTGCGAGCAGGAACCGGCCCTCCTCCACCGAGGCGGCTACGGTGCGCAGGTCCGGCGCGACCGTGGTGCGGTAGCCCTGCCCCGCACTCGACAATCCCGCCGCGTACTGCGTCTGCTGGTCGACCTCCGCAGACGCGACCCCGGCCACGCTCACCGCCACGGCGATGGGCAGCGCCACGGCCAGCGCACGGCGAACAACCTTGTGTTGGAACATGATCGAGAATCTCCCTCCCGAAACTCCCGAAGAACCCGGCCCCGGGCGAATCGAACAAGTCACTGTCATGGACAACGCATTGGAAACGAATCACACGGGAGCCGTTGGGCTCCGTCATACGCGGGGCACATTACCCCGCGGCTCGCGAGGCGGGTGCCTTACCCCTGAAACAGCAACGGCCCGTGCCTCCCTGAGGAGGCACGGGCCGAAATGCGGTGAGATCAGTTCGCGTTGAGCAGGTCGATCACGAAGACCAGCGTCTTGCCGGAGAGCGCGTGGCCCGCGCCCGCGGCACCGTAGGCGAGGTCCGGCGGGATCACCAGCTGACGACGGCCGCCGACCTTCATGCCGGGGATGCCGTCCTGCCAGCCCTGGATCAGGCCGCGCAGCGGGAAGGTGAGGGACTCGCCGCGATCCCAGGAGGAGTCGAACTGCTCACCGTTGTCGAACTCGACGCCGACGTAGTGCACCTCGACGGTGCCACCGGCCACCGCTTCTTTGCCTTCGCCCTCGATGAGGTCGGTAATGACGAGCTCGGTGGGCGCGGGGCCCTCCTGGAATTCGATCTCCGGCTTGGTCATGCGGGCTATCCCCTTCGATAGATTGCTGTACCCAACAAAGTTGCCGACAACGGCGGATCGAAACTAGCGGTTGTCGATCGCGCGGTAGTCGCGTTCACCGTAACCGGTGTAGATCTGGCGCGGGCGGCCGATCTTCAGCGGCTCGGAGTGCATCTCACGCCAGTGCGCGATCCAGCCGGGCAGCCGGCCCATCGCGAACAGCACGGTGAACATGCGGGTCGGGAAGCCCATGGCCCGGTAGATGACGCCGGTGTAGAAGTCGACGTTCGGGTACAGACGACGCGACACGAAGTAGTCGTCGGTGAGGGCGGCCTCTTCGAGCTGCTTGGCGATGTCGAGCAGCTGGTCGTCGCCGCCGATCTTCGACAGGATCTTGTCGGCGGCCTGCTTGACCAGCGTCGCGCGCGGGTCGTAGTTGCGGTAGACGCGGTGCCCGAAGCCCATGAGCTTCACGCCGTCTTCCTTGTTCTTGACCTTGCGGATGAATTCCTTGACGTCGCCGCCGTTGGCCTTGATCTCGTCGAGCATCTCGAGCACGGCCTGGTTGGCACCGCCGTGCAGCGGGCCCCACAGCGCGTTGATGCCACCGGACACCGAGGTGAACAGGTTGGCGTCGGAGGAGCCGACGAGGCGCACGGTCGAGGTGGAGCAGTTCTGCTCGTGGTCGGCGTGCAGGATCAGCAGCATGTCGAGCGCGGCGGCGACCTCGGGGTCGACCTCGTAGGGCTCGGCCGGGAAGCCGAAGGTCATCCGCAGGAAGTTCTCGACCAGCGACAGCGAGTTGTCGGGGTAGAGGAACGGCTGACCGACCGACTTCTTGTACGAGTAGGCCGCGATGGTGGGCAGCTTGGCCAGCAGGCGGATGGTGGACAGCTCGACCTGCTCGGGGTCGCGCGGGTCCAGCGAGTCCTGGTAGTACGCCGACAGCGCGTTCACCGCGGACGACAGCACCGGCATGGGGTGCGCGTTGCGCGGGAAGCCGTCGAAGAACCGCTTCAGGTCCTCGTGCAGCAGCGTGTGGCGGCGGATGCGATCGGTGAAGTCGTCGAGCTGGGCCTGGGTCGGCAGCTCGCCGTAGATGAGCAGGTAGCTGACCTCGATGAAGGTCGAGCGGCCCGCCAGCTGGTCGATCGGGTACCCGCGGTAGCGCAGGATGCCCGCTTCACCGTCGATGTAGGTGATGGCCGACTTGGTCGACGCGGTGTTCATGAAACCGGGGTCATAGGTGACGTAACCGGTGCTGGCCAGCAGCTTGCCCAAGTCGAGCCCGTCGTTACCCTCCGCGGCCTTGGTGACCGAGATCGGGAACTCGCCACCGGGGTACTGCAGTACCGCCTTGGCGTCTTCGGTGACGTTGGTGATGTTCTCAGCGGGCACGGAAGGATCCCTCTCAGGCTAGAACCGTAGGCACCGGTGCGGTCGGCACAGGTGCGCTTGCGCTAACGCTAGCTGTTGTTCGGTCAGGACGAGCAATCAGGGTTGTCCTGTCCTGTTCTCACACCGGTCACGTGCCGCGGTGAGGTCGGCGCAGGGCCGGGGACCTGCGCCGATCCCGTTTTCCACACCATCAGCGCGGCGGTGCCCGACGATTGCCGAGCACACGGATCCGGTTTCCGAATCCCCTTGCCGCGCAAGTCAATTCACAGCCACGGCGGAGTGCGCACGAGTGACCCGGTAGCGCACGAAGGCGGGGAAGGCCAGCGCGGCGAGCACCACGCCGATCACCACCAGTACGCCGCCACCGGCAGCCGCTACAGCAGTACCCATGCTCGCCGCGGCGAAACCGTGGGCAACGTCACCGATCCGCGGCCCACCTGCGACGACCACGATGAACACGCCCTGCAACCGTCCCCGCATCTCGTCGGTGGACACATTGAGCAACATGGCCGTGCGGAACGCCGCCGAGACCATGTCGACCGCGCCGCCGAACGCCAGGAAGGCCACCGCGATCCACAGCCACACGCCCAGTCCGAACCAGTGCCCGGCCAACCCCACGGCGAGCCCGAAGCCGACCATCGCCACACCCCACAGCGCGATGCACACGATCACCGCCAGCCCCTGCCTGCGCACCCGCGGTATCCACCCGGAGAACACGCCGCCGATCACCGATCCCGCCGCGATGGCCGCGAACAACAGGCCCAGCGCCACCCCGCCTTCGGCCGGATCGTGGAACGTCTCGTGCGCGATCTGCGGGAACAGCGCGCGCGGCATGCCGAACACCATGGCGATGATGTCGACGACGAACGACGCGAGCAGGATGCGCTGACCCGCGAGATAGCGGAATCCGTCGAGTACGGCGCGCAGCCCGGCCCGGCGCTGCTCGCCGGTCGGCGGGAAGGCGGGCAGCCGCCACACCGCCCACAGCGTCGCGAGCAGGGCGATCGAGTCGATCAGATACAGCATCGGCAACCCGATCACGGGGATCAGGACACCGGCCAGCACCGGTCCCGCGATCATGCCGACGTTCTGCACCGTCATGCTCAGCGAACTGGCCGAGGCCATCAGCTCCGGCGGCAGCAACCGGGCGATCAGGGCGCTGCGAGTGGGCTGATTGACCGCGAAGAACGCCTGCTGGGTGGCGAACAGCCCGAGGACGAGCCACACATTGTTCACCCCGAGCGCGGCCTGCACCCAGAACGCCACCGCGGTCAGGCCCGTGCCAGCCGTGGTGATGACGAGCAGGGTGCGCCGGTCCATCACATCGGCGAGCGCGCCGCCCCAGAGCCCGAACACCACCAGCGGAACCAGTCCGAACAAACCGGCCAGCCCGACGTAGCCGGAACTGCCGGTGATCTGGAAGATCTGCTGCGGTACCGCGACCACCGAGAGCTGAGCGCCGATGACGGTGACGATATTGGTCGTCCACAGTCTGCGATAGTCGCGATTACGCAGGGGTTCGGTGTCGGCGAGCAGCTTCACTCAGCGCAGATTAGCCACTGCGGCCCGGTCATCCCATGTTTAGGCGCAGTGACATAGGCCACCGCTCGTTACGGCTGCAAACGTTGGACCGTTGTGGTGTGCCCGTCGATCCGCAGCACGATGCGGTTGTGCAGCCTGCCGCGCCGACCCTGCCAGAACTCCACCTCGTCGGGTCGCAGCAGGTAACCGCCCCAGAACGGGGGCACGGGAATGTCGTCGACATCGGCGAATCGGGCCGTCGTCTCGGCCAGCACGCGATCGAGTTCGGCCCGCGTGGCCACCGGCTGCGACTGCTGCGAAGCCCACGCGCCCAGCCGCGACTCCCGCGGCCGCGCCGCCCAGTACGCCGCGGTCACCGCGGCGGACACCCGCTCGGTGACGCCGCGCACGTGCACCTGCCTGGCGAGCGCGGGCCAGACGAAACTCGCCGCCGCGTACGGGTCGGCGGCGAGCTGGGTGCCCTTGGCCGAGTCGTAGTTCGTATAGAAGGTGACGCCCTCGGGCGAGAGTCCTTTGCACAGGACCGTGCGCGCCACCGGTCGCGGGGCGGGGCCGGTGAGCGAGACCGTGGCCAGCACCATCGCGTTGGGTTCGGCGACTCCGGCGCCGCGCGCCTGCTCGATCCAGCTGCGCAGCAACGGTTCCCAGCCACCGGCCACCCAGGTCTCGTCGAGATCGGGTTCGGTGGCAGCGACGATCAGGGGATTGCCGTAGTCGACACGCATCGCGGCGAGGTCGGGCGCGGTGGTCGCGGCGGGGTCCAGGTCACGCATAGGGGCGAGATTACTCCGCGGTATGTCCGGGTCTAGGGTTCAGAAATATCGGCATGCCCCTGCAAGGAGAGTCACCATGACTACCAGCTCGGTACCACAGGATTTCGTCAGCGGATTGGAAGGCGTGGTGGCCTTCACCACCGACATCGCCGAGCCGGACAAGGACGGTGGCGCCCTGCGATATCGCGGCGTCGACATCCAGGATCTGGTCACCGATCAGGTGACGTTCGGCGACGTGTGGGCCCTGCTGGTCGACGGTGAGTTCGGTCGCGGCCTGCCGCCCGCCGAGCCCTTCCCGCTGCCGGTACACACCGGTGACGTGCGCGTCGACGTGCAGGCCGGCCTCGCGATGCTCGCCCCGATCTGGGGCTACGAGCCGCTGCTCGACATCGACGACGAGACCGCCCGCGAGAACCTCGCCCGCGCCTCGGTGATGGCGCTGTCGTATGTGGCGCAGTCCGCCCGCGGCATCTACCAGCCCGCCGTTCCGCAGCGCAAGATCGACGAGTGCGACACCGTCACCGAGCGGTTCATGACCCGCTGGAAGGGTGACCCGGACCCGCGCCACACCGAGGCCATCGACGCCTACTGGGTGTCCGCGGCCGAGCACGGCATGAACGCTTCCACTTTCACCGCCCGCGTCATCGCCTCCACCGGCGCCGATGTGGCGGCGTCGCTGTCCGGCGCGATCGGCGCCATGTCCGGCCCGCTGCACGGCGGCGCCCCGGCGCGCGTGCTGCCGATGATCGAGGCCGTCGAGAAGTCCGGTGACGCCCGGGCGCTGGTCAAGGGCATCCTGGACCGCAAAGAGAAGCTGATGGGCTTCGGCCACCGCGTGTACCGCGCCGAAGACCCGCGCGCCCGCGTGCTCCGCGCCACCGCCCAGCGCCTCGACGCCCCCCGCTTCGAGGTGGCCGCCGCACTGGAGCAGGCCGCGCTGGCCGAGCTGCGCGAGCGTCGCCCGGATCGCGCCATCGAGACCAATGTCGAGTTCTGGGCCGCGGTCATCCTCGACTTCGCCGAGGTTCCGGCGCACATGATGCCCGCGATGTTCACCTGTGGCCGGACCGCCGGTTGGTGTGCCCACATCCTCGAGCAGAAGCAGCTGGGCAAGCTGGTCCGCCCCGCCGCGATCTACACCGGGCCCGGCCCGCGCACCCCGGACGAGGTTCCGGGCTGGTCCACCATCTCGCAGCACTGAGTCGTCGAACCGGGCGCCGCTATCTCGGCGCCCGGTTCATTCTCAGCTACTTGCGGTGTCTAATGATTCACCTGCTAGAACGTGTTCGACGAGCACCGCGACAGGTTCGGCGATAACATCCCAGCGAACATGTTCGTGAGGGGTGGATCGTGCACAGCAATGGTTTGTCGCGGCGTCGGCTGTTCGGCGCCTGCGCTGCTCTCACCACCGCGGTTGCCACAGGATGCGCTGTCGCACAAGGCGATTCGGCCGCACCCGAGTCAACCGGTCGCACCGATGGGCTGCCTGCCGCGCCGGTGAGCGCGCACCCGATCGCCACCCCGGAGGCGGTGCCGGTCCCCTTTCCCGCCCAGGTGGCCGCCCGGCACGCGGGCGCCGTCCCGCATCAGTGGGGCGTCGATCTGCCCGGCATCACCAGCGGCCTCCCCGCGGGCGGCAAGCGGTTCGCGCTCACGTTCGACGCGTGCGGCGGTCCCGGCAACAGTGACCTCGACCAGGCCCTGATCGACCTGCTGATCGCCGAACAGATCCCGGCCACCCTGTTCCTCAACAAACGCTGGGTCGACGCCGATCCGGCTCGGGTCCAGCGACTGGCGGCGAATCCGCTGTTCGAACTGGCCAATCACGGTGGCGCGCACAAGCCGCTCTCGGTGTCGGGCCGGTCCGCCTACAAGGTTGCGGGCACCGCCTCCGCTGAGGAGGCCGCGTACGAGGTCTGGGACAACCACCAGCGGATCATCGAGCTCACCGGCCGCGCGCCGCGATTCTTTCGCGCGGGCACCGCGCACTACGACGAGGTGGCGGTCGCGATCGTGAACGAATTGGGCGAGACCCCACTGGGTTTCACCGTCAATGCCGACTTCGGGGCAACCGCATCGGCGGCACAGGTGCAGAAGGCGATGAGCGCGGCCACTCCCGGCGGTATCGCGCTCGCGCATCTGCACCGTCCCCGATCGGGGACCGCGGCCGGAATGGCCGCGGCGCTACCGGCCCTGCGCGCAGCGGGTTTCACGTTCGTCCACTTGTAGCGGACGCCGCCCGCGCAGCGTCACGCGACCGGCGCGCTCAGCGCGTCAACGCCGCGAAATCGATCGCGACAGAGGCCCCTCGGTCGACGGTGAAGAACGCCGCCTCCAAGCGCGTTCCGAGTTCGATCTGGCCGACCGCCGCGAGCGGCACCGGCTGAATCAACCGCACCCGCCACGGCAACGGCTCGTCCCAGGCCCGCATCTCGAGATCGAGCCGGAGCACCGGATCGTCGCGTCCGGTGTAATCCGCCGCGATGGGCGCCACCGCGAGCACGATGGCCTCCGCTCGCCGCCCGTTGGCCAGAATCTTGGCCGCGGCCTTGCGCCCCGACTCCGGCGCCTCTGGCACGAACAGCACCACTCGCTCCCGGTCCCCCGGGTCCACCCGGCAGCCGACCACGTCGCCGGTCTGCATCCACTCCAGGTCCTGGCTACGCACCCGCTGCCGGACCCGCGCGTCGTAGGCCAGCTCGCCCGGCACCGACACCCGCACGCTGAACCGATAGCCACCCTCCCCCCGGCGCGTCCGTATCGACAGCACGCTCGCCATCGCGGGCAGCCCCCTGATCAGTAGTTCCCGCCGCGCTCCCTCGGACAGCAACCCCGGCCGCCGGCCGAAAGCCCACACACACCGGTCGAGCAGGGTCCGACCCGAGTCGGCCACAACGAGGCTCATGGCAGAAGGGTAATGCGAACGCCCTTCGCACAAGGGCAAATTCCTCGCACTCACCGCATCCACGCGGTCAGCCGAGGGCGGCGATCCCGGCGAGAACGAAGTCGATTCCGGCGAGGAATTGTTCGCGATCGTCGTGCTCGCGCAGCTGCTCGGCGATCTGATGGGCGAACGGGAATTCCGCCGGGTCGTGCTGTGTCCAGCGGGCGGCGACGGACCGCAGGAACGCCGAGCGGTCGCCCTCGTGCACAGCGAGTCGAGCGTTCGCCGCGTTCTGCCCGGCGACGCCGAGGATGTAGTTCACCAGCGCCGACGCGGCAGTGAACAGCGACGGCTCGGGGACGCCGAGTATCCGCAACTGCGCGCCGACGCGCTCGTAGATCTGCACCATCGCCAGCTGCCACGGCTCCTGGACGAGCTGGGCGCCCACCCACGGATGGGCGTCGATCGCGTCGAACATCCCGAGCGCGACGGCACGGATCGCGGTGAAGGGCTCCACGCTGTCGTCCGAGCTCGCCAGGACCCGGGCGATGACGCCGCCGGACGCGGCGGCGAGCAGATCGCTCTTGTTCTCGACATGCCAGTAGATCGCCCCGCTGCCGGTCTCCAGACGCGAAGCCAGTGCACGGAACGTGAGCGCGCGCTCGCCACCGGCGTCGAGGATCTCGATCGCGGCGTCCACGATCCGCTGCTTCGACAGCGCGTCGCTGCGTCGGGTGGCCCGTGGGGGACGTGTCGCCATGCACACCATCTTGACACTTCTGGAACATCGTTCCAAACTAGGTCTATGGAACGACGTTCCAGAATAGGAAAGGAAATCGCTATGACGACACCGGTCACGATCATCGGCGCCGGCCTCGGCGGCCTCACGCTCGCCAGAGTCCTCCACGTCCACGGCATCGCCGCGACGGTCTACGAGGCCGAGCCGTCGGCGGGCGCTCGCACCCAGGGCGGCCAGCTCGACATCCACGAACACGACGGCCAATTCGCACTCGCCGCGGCGGGCCTCACCGCCGAGTTCCGCGCGATCATCCACGAGGGCGGCGCGGCCTCCCGGATCCTCGACCGCCACGGGGAGCTGCTCCTCGACGAGCCCGACGACGGCGGCACCGAACGGCCCGAAGTCCTGCGCGGCGATCTGCGACGCGTCCTGCTCGACAGCCTGCCCGCGGGCACGGTCGAGTGGGGCCGGAAACTGACCGAAGTCGCCACCCTCGGCGACGGCCACCACGAGCTGACGTTCGCCGACGGTTCGATCGTGCGCACCGAGCTCCTCGTCGGCGCCGACGGCGTCTGGTCCAGGATCCGCCCGCTGCTCTCGACGGCGCGACCCGAATACGCGGGCGCCGTCTTCGTCGAGACCTACCTCTACGACGTGGACAACCGGCACCCGGCGGCGGCAGCGGTGGTCGGCGACGGTGGCATGTTCGCGCTCGCACCGGGCAACGGCATCTCCGCGCACCGCGAGGCGGGCGATGTCATCCACACCTACGCCGAACTCGCCCGCCCCGCCGACTGGCTCGACGGCATCGACTTCACCGACCCCACTGCCGCGCTCGCCCGGGTTGCGGCCGAATTCGACGGATGGGCGCCCGAGCTCACCGCACTGATCACCGACGGCGACACCCCGCCGGTCGCGCGCACGATCAACACGCTGCCCACCGGCCACCGCTGGGACCGTGTGCCCGGCGTGACCCTGCTCGGCGATGCCGCGCACCTGGCGCCACCCGCGGGCGAGGGCGCCAATCTCGCCATGCTCGACGGTGCCGAACTCGCCGCAGCGCTCGCCGCGCACCCCGGCGACCGGGAAGCGGCACTCACCGCCTACGAAGCGGCCCTGTTCCCCCGCAGCGCGAAGGCGGCCTCGGACGCGCACCGCATCCTCGACCTGTGCATCGGCGACAGCGCGCCGTTCGGGCTGGTCGACTTCATGACCGGCGTGTCCTGAGGATCCCCCGGCGAACACGAGTGGGCCGTCTCACAGCCGGTTCCCGACCCCGCCCCCGTGCGCGTACGAGCTTCGGCCGACCACTAAACTCGCCCCCATGACCAGTGCGTTCCCGACCATTCCCGCCGACCTCAAGCCCGCCGACGGACGGTTCGGCTGCGGCCCGTCCAAGGTCCGCCCGGAGCAGCTGCAGTCCCTGGTGACTGTCGGCGCCTCGGTGTTCGGTACCTCGCACCGCCAGAAGCCGGTCAAGGACGTCGTCGCGCGCGTGCGCAACGGCCTGCGCGAGCTGTTCTCCCTGCCCGACGGCTACGAGGTCGTGCTCGGCAACGGTGGCACCACCGCGTTCTGGGATGCCGCCGCCTTCGGCCTGATCCGCGAGCGTTCGCTGCACCTGACCAACGGCGAGTTCTCCTCGAAGTTCGCCTCGGTGGCCAAGGGCAACCCCTTCATCGGCGACCCGATCGTCGTCAAGGCCGAGCCGGGCAGCGCGCCCGAGCCCGTGTCCGACCCCTCGGTCGACCTCATCGGCTGGGCCCACAACGAGACCTCCACCGGCGTGTCCATCCCCGTGTCGCGTCCGGCCGGTTCGGAGAACGCCCTCATCGCCATCGACGCCACCTCGGGCGCGGGCGGTCTGCCGGTGAACATCGCCGACTCCGACGTGTACTACTTCGCCCCGCAGAAGTGCTTCGCCGCCGACGGCGGCCTGTGGATCGCGATCATGAGCCCGGCCGCGCTGGCCCGCGTCGCCGAGATCAAGGAATCGGGTCGCTGGACCCCGGAGTTCCTGTCGCTGCCGATCGCGGTCGACAACTCCTCCAAGGACCAGACCTACAACACTCCGGCGCTGGCGACCCTGCTGCTGTTCGCCGACCAGATCGAGTGGATGAACGCCAACGGCGGCCTCGACTGGACCGTGAAGCGCACCCTGGATTCGTCCTCGCGGCTGTACTCGTGGGCCGAGTCGAGCTCCTTCGCCACCCCGTACGTGTCGAACCCGGCGCACCGCTCGCAGGTCGTGGGCACCATCGACTTCGACGACGCGATCGACGCGGCCCAGGTGGCCAAGATCCTGCGCGCCAACGGCATCGTCGACACCGAGCCCTACCGCAAGCTGGGCCGTAACCAGCTGCGCGTCGGCATGTTCCCGGCGATCGACCCGGAAGATGTTTCGCAGCTGACCCGTTCGATCGACTGGGTCGTCGGTCAGCTCTGAGATAAGACCGCGATAGGGCCGGTGCCCGGTGAACCCATTCGGTTCGCCGCGCACCGGCCCTTCTTGTTCGGACTGCACACATTCGCAATATTCGCCGAGTTTCGACAGATCTCGGTATCGATATTTGATGTTGATCTATCACCAAAACCCCTGCACACAAGCTGAATTCGGGTGGTGAGCCGCTCAGATTAGCCCCCTGGGCACGGCTGGTGCGCGATTTAAGTCGTGCGTGTCTGCTGCGGCGGCCAAGTAATGTGCACTACTGTCTAGGAAAGTGGGCGGTGTCGTAGCCGACGCGATAGGGAGGTAACGGTGCGTGAACTTCGAGTGATCGGGGTGACGCCCGACTCCACGCACATCGTGTGCAGCGACACCGAGTCCGGTACCAAGTTCCGGTTGCCCGCCGACGACAAGCTCCGCGCGGCGGCGCGCGGCGACCTCGCACGATTCGGCCAGATCGAGATCGAAACGGAGGCGACTATGCGTCCTCGCGATATCCAGGCCCGTATTCGCGCTGGAGCGTCCGTCGAGCAGGTCACGGCAGAGTCCGGCATGCCGGAATCCAAAGTCGAACGATTCGCCTACCCCGTCTTGCTCGAGCGTGCGCGCGCCGCCGAATTGGCGCAGAAGGCGCACCCGGTGCGTCCCGACGGCCCCTCGGTGGAAACGCTGCACGAGATCGTCACGGCAGCCTTCGCCGAGCGCGGCCACACCATCGAACAGGCCGAGTGGGATGCCTGGAAAGACGAGAAGGGTTTCTGGGTCGCCCAATTGCAGTGGCGCCACGGTCACTCCGAGATCGCCGCGCACTGGCGCTACCAGCCCGACGCGCACGGCGGCTCGGTGTCGCCGCTCGACGACCCGGCCAACGACCTGATCGATCCCGACTTCGGCCGCGCGCTGCGTGGGCTGGCGACGATCCTGCCCACGCCGGTTCCCGCCGCCTCGCCGGTGCTCGAACCGCCGACCCCGGTGGAGCCGCGTCCGCGCGAGCAGATCGCCGCGCCCGCGGCGCGTCCGCAGAGCCGGCCTGCGCCGAACGTGGACGAGTACTACGAGCAGCGTCAGGTCGCCGCAGGCGGTGGCACGGCGGCGATTCCGGCCGCACCCATCCCCGCTGCACCGATCCCCGCCGCGCCCAAGCCCGCCGCCCCGAAGCCCGCTGTTCCCGCCACGCCGAGCCAGCCCGCAGCGCAAGCGGACAAGCCCGCCGAGGAGCCGGTAGCCGAGAAGCCCGCACCGAAGCCCGCGCGCACCAAGCGCGGCAAGGCGCCCATGCCGTCATGGGAAGACGTTCTGCTCGGCGTCCGTAGCTCCGGCAACTGAAAGCATGCGGACGCTCACGGGCCCGATTGCCATATCTCGCAAGAACATGGGTAACTCGCCGGGAACGAACTGACGTACCACGTCCGCCAACCGTCAGCCGCCGACGCCATCGAGCCACCCACCTGAGTCTGGCTTGAATACACGGAGAGGCGGGACAGCGAAGGCGGGACAGCGAGGCGGGACAGGGAGGCGGGACAGCGAGGCGGGACAGGGAGGCGGGACAGTGGCTTCTACGCTCTGGTATGTCGATACGCCTGATCCGGTGGCGGTGCTGACCGGAACTATCGAGTTTGATCCTGTCGCGGCGGCGGCGTTGGCCGGGCAGTTGTACGGCGACCACGACGTTCGGCCGCACATGGTCGGGACGCTCGCCGGATGCGCCGCACCGGATCGGGACGAGGTCTATATCGGGTGCTATCCCGGATTGACCGTGGTGTGTACGGCCGAGGCCGCGCTGGTCCATCCGACGAAGCTGCCCGATCTGCTGGTGCGCCCGCTCGCTTCCGAGCACACCTACCTGGTGTCCTACGACACGACACTGCACTGGGGCGCGTTCGCGCATTGGGAACGTGGCGAATTCCGGCGGTCGTTCAGTTCCACCCGGGTGGACATTCTCGAGAACGAAGGACTCCCGATGGTGTGGGAGCGCACCTTCTGGGCGGGAGAGCATCCGGTGCCGTGGCGGAGTTCGGACCATCCCGAACCCCAGTCGCTGCCGTTCGATCCACCGGATTTCGCCGACGCCGCCAATGACGAATGGCTCGGTTTCCGCTACCTGACCTCGGCCGCTTCCGGCCGACTCACCCCCGGCGACCTGCCGGTCTGCGGTTTCACGCTGTATCCGAAAGGCCAGGCACCGGAGCAGAAGCGCGTGCCGGTCGGTCGTCCCGGGGCGGCGACGCGGCGCAAGCGCGGGCTCTTCGGGTGGTTGCGCGGTGCCGATCGGGTGCTGTGAGCGTCAGCTGAGCTGGTAGATGATCACGGCGATCCAGCCGAGCACCACCGCCGCGGCCGCACCGGCCAGCACCCACCGCACCACCGGCGTGAACCGCCACCGCCACGCGGTCGGCGCCACCCCGATCGCCGCCACCACGTTCACCCCGATCGCCAGCAGCGGATTGACCGCGGCCAGCGCGCAGCCGAAGGCGTAGACCGCGACCCCGCCGAGCAGCGCGACCAGCACGACCACGGTGCAGCCGGCCGCCCATGGCACCGAATCCGCTTGCGCCCGATACGGTCCCTCACACTCCTTGCTCATGACGTGCGCACTCGTTCGTAGAACGCCATCGCCGCCGCGGTCGCGACGTTGAGCGAATCGGTTCCGGGTGACATCGGGATGCGCGCGCGAACATCGGTGGCGCGCATGGCTTCTTCGGTCAAGCCGGGCCCTTCGGCGCCGAGCAGCAGCGCCACCTTCTCCCCCGTCATCGCCGTCGCCAGATTCACCGCCGCGGGGTTCGGCGTCAACGCGATGATCTGGAAACCCTTGTCCCGCACGAGGTCCAGGCTCGCCGGCCACTGCGGCAGTTGCGCGAAGGGCACCCGGAGCACATGCCCCATCGACACCCGTACCGCCCGCCGATAGAGCGGATCGGCGCACCGGTCGCCGAACAGCACCGCGTCCGCGCCGAGCCCGGCGGCGTTGCGAAACATCGAACCCAGGTTCTCGTGGTCGTTGACGCCCTCCAGGACCGCCACCGTGCGGGCGCCGTCGAGCACCTCGTCGACGGTGAGCTCCGCCGGACGCGGCGCCACGGCGAGTACGCCGCGATTGAGATGGAAGCCGACCACCTCGGCCATCACCTCCGCGCTCGCGCGGTAGTACGGCAGATCGCGATCGGCCAGATCGCCTTCGAGGGTCTCGAAGCGCTTCCCGACGCCGAGCAGGGCGCTGGGCGCGAAACGCGAGTCGAGCATCCGCTGCACCACCACTACGCCCTCGGCGATGACCAGGCCTTTTCGGCCCGGCAGATCCGGCCTGCGGTCGGCATTGGACAGGTCACGGAAGTCGTCGACGCGCGGGTCGGTGGGGTCGTCGATATCGATCACTTCGGCCACCGGCTAATCCTGGCATGCTGGAAGCATGAAGATTGTCCAGTTGATCTTGAACGTGCTCTGGGTGGTGCTGTGCGGGTTCTGGATGGCACTGGGGTACCTGCTCGCGGCACTGATCTGTTTCATCCTGATCGTCACCATCCCGTTCGGGATCGCCTCGCTACGCCTGGCCGGGTACGTGCTGTGGCCGTTCGGCCGCACCGTCGTCGACAAACCCGGTGCGGGTGCGGGCTCGCTGATCGGCAACGTGATCTGGTTCGTCTTCGCGGGCTGGTGGCTGGCGCTGGGCCATGTGTTCACCAGCATCGCGCTGGCGGTGACGATCATCGGTCTGCCGTTCGCCTGGGCGAATCTCAAGCTGGTGCCGCTGTCGCTGTTCCCGCTCGGCCATGACGTGGTCTCGGCCGACGCGGCGCGGCAATCGAGCTGATCACTCCGATTCGGCGACGATCTGGTTCATGATGCCGACGGCTTCCCCGAGCACCGCGATCTGCTCGGGGCGCAGTCCGGCGAGCTGACCGGTCATCCACACCTCGCGGGCATTGGTCTCGTCGGCAATCAGCGCGCGACCGGCGGGCGAGAGCGAGACGATGATCTGCCTGCCGTCGGTCGGGTGCGGGCGGCGCTGGACCAGGGCGAGGTCGGCGAGCGAGGCGATGACACGGGTCATCGACGGTGGTTGCACGCGTTCTTTGCCTGCCAGCGCGCCGGGCGTCATCGCGCCATCGCGAGCCAGCGTCGCCAGGGCCGACAGCTGAGTAAGCGAGATCTGCGCATCGGAACGGCGTCCGCGCAGGTGTCTCGTGAGCCGCACGACGGCCAGTGAAAGGTCACCGGCCAGGGCACGGACGTCCGATGGCATTGTCACAGTGCAGAACTCTACGGTAAATCCGGCTGTGCTGACGGGTTTCACACGGCTACTGTTTGGGTATGGACGCCGGACCTGTCAGTCCCGAGATACCGCAACTGCCCCGATTCCTGGTCGATCCACGCCCCGTGGTGCTGGGTGGCTTCGCCCTGTGGGTCATCGCGACCGCGGTCGTGTGGATGAACGCGAGCTGGGCCGATGCCCGCCCGGTGTGCCTGATGGGGCTCGTGGTGGGCGTGCTGGGGTCGTCGATCTTCCTGTTGCAGCGGCGTTCCGCGCGGCGCGGTGACAAGGGCGCCCAGGTGGGCCTCGACACCGACTAACTCACCGCGAATTCGTCGCTGGTCCCGAGAACCGGGCGAAGCGTGCCGTCGGCGCCCAGTACGTCGGCGTAGTGCACGAATCGGTGCACGCCGGGTTCGGCCGTCGCGGGGATATCCCAGGTGAAGCGGGCGATCGAGACCGAGGCGCCCGCTGTGCGCCAGTGGAAGCGGACGTCCCATTCACCTTCGTTGGCCACCCGATCCCAGCCCGTCGCGGTCTTTCGCTGCACGTGCAGGAAGGTGTCACCGCGGCGCGGATTGTGTTTCGGATGGGCCGAGACGAACTCGACAGCCGCCTGTTCGCCGCGTCGACAGGCTGTCGGCTGGATCAGGACGTCACCGAAACCACGGCCGGGCGGGGTCGCGTCGGGCCCTGACGCGGCGGCGAAGTTCGGTTGCAGCGCGGAGACATCGCGCGGCGCCGGACCGCGCCCGACCGGCTGACCCGCGGCGAACGCCGCTGCCAGTCTGGTGAATTCCTGCACATACCCGCACAGCGTGTAGCGGCCGAACAGCGTCGAAGCGCCCTCGTACTGCTGCGAGTCGTATTCCTCGGGGGTGGTGACGTATTCGTGGTAGCTGTTCGAATAGCCCTGTAGCAGCACCTGTTCCAGCTCGACGCCGAGCGCCGCCGCCACCGCGCGGCGCACGCGCAGCCCGGCGACGATCGTGAATTCCGCGCCCGCGGCGGCCAGATACAGGTCACCGATGCGAATCAGCTGGATCGGCACCACATTCGGAACCCACGGTACGGGCGGCATCAGCCCGAGCGGGGCGAAGATCGCCTTGGGCGCCTGGGCGTCGGCGAGCCAGGCGGGGTGCGGGTGGTCGATGCCGCCGAGGAAGTCGACCATCGGATTGCGCACGCCTTCGGGGATCGGGCCGCCGGGCAGGCCGGGACCGTCCTCGACGCTGCCCGCCGCCAGCGAGACGCCCGCCGCGGCCGGGGAGGTGCGTCGCGGGGCGCCGTCGGGGGTGAAGCGGCCGTCGATCGTGAGCGCGGCGAGATCGATGTAGCAGAGCATCGAGGCGACCTCGGCCTGCTGTACGGCGGCCTGCGCCGCCGCCTCTTTCGCCGCGTGATGCTGGCGTTCGCCCAGGATCCTGGTGTTGTCGAACTCGTCGGTGGTCGGTCCGTTGCCGGGCGTGAGGCCGAGATTGGGCGACATGTCACCGGCATTGGTCTGCGCGAACGCGGCGAGGAAACCGGCGCCGTCGAGGTGGCGGACGCCGTGCTCGAGGTGTTCGGCGGCGTAGCTCGCGTAGCCCTTGTTGTCGGAGCTGATCAGGCGGTTCGCGTTGGTCATCGAGGTGTTGTGGGTGGCGAACCAGGTGAGCGCGCCGACCTGACGACCTTGTCTGGCGAACACCAACGTGGTCACCGCGGGGTCGATCGCGTCGGGGAAGACCGCGCGATCGGCGGCCGGATTGCGGTCGAAGGCCACGCGCGAGCGGTTGACACTGGCGTCGTGGAGTTCTGCGCGCCCCAAGCTGATGGCGCCCGGCGCGAAGTCCGCGTCGGCCGCCACGATCGCCTCGACGATTCCGTCGACCTCGGCGTCGAAGACCTGCTGCTGAAATCCCAGCGTCGCCAGCGTGTAGGCGTAGTCGTGCGCGGAACCGCCACAACTGGCGTGGGTGTGCGTGGAGGTGAGAACGACATTCCGCTCGGAATACCGGTCACCGAAACGGCGGGCGAGCGCGAGCAGCACCGCGCCGTGCACCGAGGCGAACACCGCGCCGTTCTCCACCGCGACGAACGCGATCCGAAATCCGCGCGCACCGATGACGAACGCACGCGCGCGTGGGCGCAGATGAATTCCCGCGGTTGTCTGTTCGAGTTGGGAGTAGCCCATCATGCCGCATTCCGCGGCCGGGCCCGTGAGATCGGCGCTACCGAGCCCGAATTCGAATCCCTCGGGATTCGCGTGGGCGACCGGCATTCCCCTCTGCGAGATGATGGGCAGTGCCGTGGCACCCAGTGCCGAGACAGTGAGCATAGTGCGGCGGGACAGGGACATCGGGCGACTCCTTCGCAACTTCCATTTCGGAGACAACCACATCAACTGGTCAAATGTCCAGGATTTTCTGGCGGACCGGCGAATTGACTGTTCGTGGCGTGAGCGCTTAACTCGCACAGTGTCCTCCCGATTGAGCGTCGAAGAACGACGAGCCCACCTGATCGAGGCAGCGATCGGTCTCGCCGAGAAAAAGGGCGTGGCGGGCGTGACCACGCGCGATGTCGCCCAAGCGGCAGGCGTCTCGCTAGGTGTGGTGCATTACTGTTTCGAAAACAAGGACGCGCTGATGACCGAGCTGGTCAAAGCGCTCTCGATGGAATTGCGCGATTCCGTCGATGCCGATGAAACGGTATGGGAAGACGCAGGAACAGGAAAAGAAGCACTTCAGAAATTGGTGCGCCGCGGTTTGGAACTGATGTGGCGCAACATCGAAGCCACTCCCGAACGGCAGTTGCTGACCTACGAGACCACCACCTACGCGCTGCGCGAGGGCGAATCGACGCCGGCCAAGCTGGCGATCGCCCGCGAGCAGTACGGGTTCAACGACAGCACCGTCGCCGATGTGATCAACCATTGCAGCGAGGCGACCGAGACGCGGTGGAACACGCCGGTGGCGACGCTGAGCCGGTTCATCCTCAATGTGATCGACGGGATCGTGCTGCGGTGGCTGGTCGATGACGACAGCGAGTCCGTGCAGGTTCAGCTCGATCTGCTCGCCGAGATGGTCGCCACGCACGCGGAATAGATCAGCCGCGCGGCGCCTGTACGTGGGTCACGTCGCCCTCGCACCACCACGGGACGTGGACAGTGCCCGAGATCGCCCCGCGCAGATGCACTTCGAGGGTTTCGTGCAGCACCAGCTCCCCGGTGACGTCCTGCGGCGACCACAGCTGACGCAGCACCACACCCAAAGGCTGCGCGGCCCAGGTACTTCGGCGACCGGTGCCGAGCACCTCGGCACTGACCTCCGCCGAGACCAGCGGAAGGTCGAGCAGGGTGGCCAACGCGTCCGCGTGTGCCGTGTCGCCGACCACGAGGCGTTCCGGCGGGACAACGAGGCCGAAGCAGGGCTGGTCGAGAACCATGGCGGTACTCGCGTCGACGACGTCGCCGGACAGTGCGCGGATCTGCTCGGGCAGATCCAGTTCGCGCGGATCGAGGACGCCGGACGCGACCGCGGCGGCCAGACGGGCATTGGTTCGGGCGATCACCTCGGGGGCAGGGGATTTCGACGGATCGGCCAGCGCGTCGAGGAGTTCCTCGGCCAGCGCGGCGGACATGATGTCCGGGCGCACGAGAACGGGGCGCAGCGCATCGAGATCGGGGCCTTCGATGCCGACAGCCGCGAATACCGGTAGAAGTCCGTCGAATTCGTCGTCGTCGGGGTGGTGGAGCCGGCCCAACGGAATGCCGTCGATCTGGGCGTGGCGGTGCAACCACCAGGCGGTGTAGCCGTCGCGATCGGCCAGCAGGGCACGGGTGCGCGGCTCGGACAGCAAGTGGCGCAGCGCTTGCGGCCAGCGGTCTTCGTCGACCAGGTCGAGATCGCGGACCGCGACGAGCTCGCGGGGGTCTTCGGAAAGGCTGTCCCACCAGGACTGTTCGGCGTCGAGGTCGTGATCGGGGCCGACCGGTTCCGGATCGGTGAGCACCGCGAAACCCCAGCCGACACCGATCGCGCGCAAGGCCTGCTCGCCGTACTCGGCGACGGCAGCGTCGGCGACGGTGCCGAAGGGGGCGTCGGATGCCAGGACCTCGGCGAGCGGGGCGCCGGGCAGCAGCAGTTCGTCGGCGGGGCTCAGCTCGCCTGTTTCGTCGGGCAATTCGAGCAGGCCGAGCCAGTCGGGCAACGAGCCGTGGGAGGCGAAGGGCGCCAGCTGGAGCACCGCGGCGACCGTGTCCGGGTCGGCCGGATCCTGCTCGAGCAGATCGCGCAGGGCCGGATCGGTGAGCAGGTCATCCGAACTCGCGCTGCGGGCCCCCAGCCGACCGAGCAGCGGGTGCGTGGCGTCCGGGTGCACCAGGCGCGCCCAGTGCACCGGCACGGCCACCGTGAGCTGATCATCGAGCACCACGGTCCGCGGACCGGTGACCAGCCGCCCGTCGGTCAGCGGCACGGCCAGCGCGCCGAATTCCTCGGCGGTCCTGGTATCGACGACGAACGGTTCCAGGGCGGCGTAGAACCGCCGCCACCACCGTGGTTCACGTTCCAGTCCGCTCGTCCGCTCGGCCACCGCGGCCGGTCCGAGCCGATGGACATCGAGCACCGCCAGCTTGTCCTGACCGGCACGGCCGGACAGCTCCGGAATCACCAGCGGTCCGGTGATCTCGGCGAGGATCGCGGCCAATTCCGGTGTGAGATCGGGAAATACGCTCGCGCGGGTGGGTGTGCTGCACGGCGCGTCCGCTGCGACCGGTTCGTAGGTGGGCTCTTCCGGGGCGAAAGGATCGCTGTGCGGTGCGGATTCGCCCGAGGCGAGAGGGGATCCATCGCCGCCGGTCGCTTCGGCATCGTCGGATGCGAAGAGAGCCGCCAGATCCGGCAGGTCATCCGAAGCCGACGCGCCGCGCCCTGATCGTGTCGTGACGCCATGGCCGGGTGTGCCTGGTTCGTCCGACGCGAAGAGGTCCCCGAGGTCGGGAGCGCTGTTCTGCCCGGCATCGTCGGTTCCGAAGTGTCCTGGCGGGTGGAGATTCTCAGATGAAGCCGGCGAGCCGGGCTCCGGGAAGTCCGACGGATCGGCTGTGGCCTGCTCGCGCGTGGCGCACACCGGGAGCCAAGGGTTGGTACGAAGCTCGGCGATCACGGCTTCGCGGAGGATCGCGTCCGCTTCGCTGCGGGCGAAGCCGGGCGTGGGGACCAGGACGAGACGGTCCCGGGGCGGCAGCGCGCGGGCGAAATCCGCGTATCCGGAGGCCAATTCGGCGATGCGGGCGCCGGGAAGGAGGCGGCGGCGGTCGGGCTGCATCGGGATATCGGCGACCAGGATCGCGGGGAGAGAGAGTTCCTCGTCGGATCGAGTCGGGGCGCGCAGGACATCCGGGCCAGTCGCGACGGGGCGACCGTGACGGAGTGGGAGTAGCCAGCGGGCTCGGGGAGTGCGGTACTGCCACCACACTCGGCGCGCGCCGGACGGGAGGGTGATCGTCAGCTGGGAGAGGGTGCCGGGGCAGTCGGCGTGGGACACGTTAGCGTCGAGCTCGCGTGGGGCGTCACGTCCGTCGGCTGCGGCTGCGGCGGCCGTGGCTGTGGCTGTGGCTGTGGCGGTCGCGTCGAAGGCAGCGTCAGCGGCGGAGGCGTCTGCGGCCGCGGCTGTGGCGGTCGCGTCGACGGCAGCGGCAGCGGCAGCGGCGGAGGCAGCGGCGGAGGCAGCGGCAGCGGCAGCGGCAGCGGCAGCGGCGTCTGCGGCCGCGGCTGTGGCGGTCGCATCGACGGCAGCGTCAACGGCGGCGGCGTCTGTGGAGGCGGCGGCAGTAGCGTCGGTTGTCTGGGCGGCGTTGGAACGAATAGCGTCAGCAGGTTGGGCGTTGGTGGCGAGAACAGTTACCGCGCTGGTGAATTCGTCCGTGTCGATACGGATGCGCTGTAGGGCCGGTAGTTCCAGGAGGAGGTCGGGGGCCTCGGCTCGCATGGCGTCGAGGAGGGCCGCGGGGTCGACGTCGTCGCGCAGGTGTACGACGATCTCGGTGTCGGTGCCCGCGAGTGGGGTGGTCGGCACCGGCCAGGCCAGGCGCAGGACCGGGGGCGCGATTGTCGTCAGGTTGTCGGGGATGCCGATGCCCGTGTCGTGCAAGGCGTTCAGCGTGGCGACGCGGGAGAAGCGCAGGGATCCGGTCGTCGAGCGGACCTCGATCTCGTCGCCGACGGACCGCACCGCGGTGAAGCCGACACCGAAGCGACCGACCTGGGCGGCGCCCGCCTTTCCGGAGGCACGCAGTGCCGTCAGCGCGTGCACGCCGGAAACACTCAGCGGCGCACCGGTGTTCGCGACGTGCAGCCGCCCGTCCAGCACCCGCACGATCAGCTCACCCGCGACACCGGCCTTGGCCGCGGCGTCGGCCGCGTTCTGCGCGAGCTCGGTGAGCAGCCGATCCCGGTAGCCCGCGGCCACCAGATCCGCCTCGCTGGCACTGTCCTCGCGTAACCGCGTCGGCGAATCCCGCCACGCGGCAAGTACTCCGGCCCGCAGCTCCGCGGTACCGAACGGGTCACCCGCTCCGTTCAGCGCGACACCGACGATCCGTGCTCGCTCAGATCAGCCGACTCCGCCGCTTCGCCGGATCCCGCATCGCCCGAAACCGCGGCCTCGCCTTCAGCGGAAGCCTCCGCATCCGACACCGCAGCCTCACCCTCGACGGAAGCCTCCGCGCCCGACACCGCAGCCTCACCCTCGACGGAAGCCTCCGCGCCCGACACCGCAGCCTCACCCTCGACGGAAGCCTCCACGCCCGACACAGTCTCGGCGGCAGGTGCAGCCTCCGCGACCGCGTCGGCAGCAGTCGCTACCTCGTCCGATGCGCCCGATGAGCTCTCGGCATCCGAAGCGGCCGAGGTCTCAGCGGTGGCTGATTCGTCGCCGACGGCGAGTTCTGCCTCGACGGCGGGTTCGGCCGAAACAGTCTCGGTCAGAACCCCGGTGTCCGAGGCGATTTCGGCGGTGACGACCTCATCGGCCGACTCCGGCAGGGCGCCTTCGGTGAGCGCGTGACGCTCAGCGTCCGCGGCGGCGACCGCTTCGGCCTCGGCGGTTTCCTGCCGGTCGCCTGCCCGCTCCGCCGCGGCTTCGCCGACCTCGGTCAACGAGTCCGCGGAACTCGGCTCGGTCTCGGGGTCCGAGGTGGGCGGGACGGCGGCGACCGTTTCGGCCGCTACCTCCACGACCTCGATCGCCGGGTCGGCGGAAGTCTCGGCGACAACCTCCACGACCGCCGTCGCGGGGTCGGCGCCGGCAGGCTCGGCCTCGACCTGGTCGACCACTGTGGCCGACACTTCGGCCGTCGCCTGGGACGCGGTCTCCGACGCGGAGTCTTCACCGGTCGCCGGGGCCGCAGCCGCTGATGCCGAGTCAGCGCCGGTCGTCGGGGCCGCAGCCGCTGATGCCGAGTCAGCGCCGGTCGCCGGGACCGCTGATGCCGGGGCGTCGGCAGACGTCTCGGCCGCGGCCTCTGTTGCCGAGTCCGCGCCAGCGGTCTGGGATGTGGCCTTGTCGATCGCGTCCTCGACAGCCGGGCGGACGATCTCGACGAAATCCACCGCGTGGTCGTCGAATGCCTCGTACAGCGGGGATCCGTTGCCGCTGGGTGCCACCACGTCGGAGTGGGCGCCGCAGCCGTATTCGATGTGGACGACGTGGCCGTCGGCACCCATCGCATTGCCGCAGACGCCGAAGGACTCGCGCAGGGCGCCGGCCAGCGGCAGGTAGAAGCCGCACATGCCGCAGGTGCCGGGGGCGGCCTTGGCCATCTCGGTGTCGGGGCCGAACTCGGTGAACCAGCGCTGGGCGGCGTCGGCGCGGCCTTCAAGGCTGAGCACCTGGACGCGGCCGAGGCCGACCTCGCGGGCCACCTCGTCGATCACCGGATCGCCGGTGGCGACGTAGCCGGGAACGAGACGGGGGTCGTCGGCGGGGGCGGCGAGCAGGTCGCCGGGGCCGAGGTCGCCGGGGCGGACCCGCTGTTCCCACGGGACGAAGTCGGGGGCGATCAGGGCGTCGAGGGCAGGCAGCAACGCCGACTCGCTCACCGTCGCGTGGTCGGCGCCGGGGGGCGCGGCGACCACGACGGCCCACTGCCAGCCGCGGTAGCCGGGCAGGGTCGCCTCGAACCGGTGGGTGGCCGCGGTGTCGTCCTCGGCGCTCACCCCCAGATGGACTCCTACCCCGTCGGGTTCCAACGCGACGAGCGCACGACGTGCGACCTCGGCCGCGTCGGCCAGAACGGGACGCACGCCGGACTCCGAAACAGATACTGCGCTCACGGCATACATTTTGCCGTATGAAGTGCAATCGCAGTTCGTTGGCCGTCGCAGTGCTGGTCAGTGTGCTCGGCGCGGGGGCTTGTAGCGGTCCAGAGGAGCCCGGACCGACGCGGTTACGAGTCGAAGTGATCGGCTCGTCACCGCACGATCCGCAGGCCTTCACCCAGGGTCTGGAAGTGGTCGACGGCGTCCGTTACGAGAGCACCGGAATGTGGGGCGTGTCGACCGCGCGGGCCGCCGACCAGCGCACGGGCGCCGAAACAGCGCGCGTCGACCTGCCTGGTCGCGTGTTCGGCGAGGGCATGACCAGGGCGGGCGCGATCGTGTGGCAGTTGACCTGGCAGGACGGTTTCGCCATCGCCCGCGACCCGGTCACCCTGGCCGAGACCGGTCGCGCCGACTATCAGGGTGAGGGCTGGGGATTGTGCGCACAGCCACAGCGGCTGGTGATGAGCGACGGCACCGGCACGCTCACCTTCCGCGACCCGGTGACCTTCGCGCAGACCGGTTCGGTGACGCTGTCCGGCTACCGCGATCCGAAGCCGAACGAATTGGACTGCGCGGAAGACGGCACGGTCTACGCGAACAACTACCCGACGGACGAGATTCTGCACATCGATCCCGAGACCGGCCGGATTCTCGCCGTCATCGAGGCGGGCGGACTGCTCACCCCCGCCGAACGGGCGGGCGCCGATGTGCTCAACGGCATCGCTCACCTGCCCGGCACCGATCGGTTCCTGCTGACCGGCAAGTACTGGCCGCGCATGTTCGAAGTGCGTTTCGTCGGGAAATAACCCGGGTGTGGCCGACATTGCCGCGGCGCGAGTGAACACGCGCCGCCCGAGTGCGACAGAATTGGACTTGTGACTACGCCCCGCGATCCATCCGGTCCTGACCGTGGTCGCCGGGACGGTACTGCCGCCGACCCACACCCCGGCTACGGGCAGTACCCGCCGCGCGCACCGCGCAAGGTCTTCCCCCGGCCCGAACGGCCGCTGCCCGCCGAGCCGCCGACGGTCCGGTCGAAAAGCCTGTTCCGACGCCACCGCCCCGTCGAACCGGCCGCCCCGACCGCGCCCGTGCCGAACGCGGCGCCCGCCGGACGCACACCGGACGACTACCCGAAGCGGCGTCCGCCCTTCGACGATCGGGGCCGACCGGCCGCGCCACGCGCCGAGCATCCGCACGACGGGCCGCCGGTCGACGATCGGGGCCGACCCCCGGCACCCCGCGACGAGCAAGGACGCTCCGACCTCCCCGGGGACGACACCGGCCCGGCGGGTACCCGTCCCTTTCCTCGCGACGAAGGCGTCGACGACCAGGTCAACCAGCGCGTCCCCCGGAAACTCACCGTCACCCGCGTAGCCGCCATGCGCAGCCGCGAACTCACCGAACGCGGCATCGCCACCTTCCAGCGCGCCGCCAAGGCCGACGGCGCCGACCAGTCCGGCCTGACCGCGCTCACCTACGCCACCATGGCGAACTTCGCGCTCGACGCCGCGATCGCGGTCGCCCTGGCCAACACCCTGTTCTTCGCCAGCGCCACCGCCGAATCCAAAACCAAGGTGGCCCTGTACCTGCTGATCACCATCGCGCCGTTCGCGCTGATCGCGCCGCTGATCGGCCCGCTGCTCGACCGGCTGCAACGCGGACGCAGGCTCGCGCTGGCGACGACCTTCGGCCTGCGCGCGGGCTTCGCGCTGCTGTTGATCTTCAACATCGACACCTGGGGCCTGTATCCACTGGCCCTGTGCATGATGGTCGGCTCGAAATCCTTCGCCGTGCTCAAGAGCGCGGTGACGCCACGCGTGCTCCCACCGGATATCGACCTGGTGCGTACCAATTCCCGGCTGACCGTGTTCGGCCTGGTCGGCGGCACCATCGGCGCGGGCGCCCTGGCCGCGCTCACCGCCCTGATCGCGGGTTCCACCGGCGCGTTGATCTTCGCCACCGGCATCGCCGTCGCGGGTGTGTTCCTCAGCTTGCGTATTCCGCGCTGGGTCGAGGTGACCGAGGGAGAGGTCCCCGCGACGCTGACCTACCACGGCCCCGACGCGCACACCGAGGTCATCCACCGCGGCGAGCAGTCCGCGGTACCGCCGCGCAAACGGCGTCAGCCGCTGGGCCGCGCCGTGGTGACCGGCCTGTGGGGCAACAGCTCGATTCGCGTGCTCACCGGCTTCCTCACCTTCTACATCGCCTTCGTCGCCAAGGGATCGGGCGGCAGTCCCAGCGAACAGGCGGCGATGCTCGGCCTGGTCGGCGCCGCGGCGGCCATCGGCAACTTCGGCGGCAACGCGACCGGCGCCCGGCTGCAATTGGGCAGGCCGTCGCCGGTGGTGCTCGGCTGCACCGGCGCGTGCGCGGTGGTCGCGCTGTTCGCCGCGTTCACCGGGAACCTGTTCGGCGCCGCCGTAGCCGCACTGGTGGCCTCCGCGGCCAGCGCGCTCGCGAAGGTCTCCCTCGATGCCGCCATCCAGGACGATCTCCCGCCGGAATCGATCGCGTCCGGGTTCGGGCGCTCGGAGACCGTGCTGCAACTGAGCTGGGTCGTCGGCGGGGCGGCCGGCGTGCTGATGCCGATCGAATACTGGAAGGGTTTCGCCTTGATCAGCGTGATCCTGCTGGCCGGACTGCTCCAGACGTTCGTCAGCTATACCGGGCACTCGCTGCTGCCGGGTCTGGGCGGCAATCGCCCCCAGCACGTCGAGCAGGAAGTGCCCAACACCCATCCGAGAGGGACAGGAGACCCCACCTGGTGAGCAAGCTCAACGCTCGAACGATCGTCGCGCTGGTCGCGGCCGGACTGTTCGCGGTCGTCGCGGTGACCGCGGTGTGGGTGGGGGTGGCGGTATCGAAGGCGCCCGCGAACACCCCGCAGCTCACCGCGTACGCGCACGGCACGACCATCACTGTCGACCCGTTCATGTACTGCACGGTGCGGATGGAGAATTGCCGGTACGGCGAGACCACGCCGCTGGAGGTCCCCGCCGGTGAACCCGTACAGCTCTCGCTGCCCGACGCGGTCGCCGAATCGCCCTGGCTCATCCAGCTGATCTACCAGCGCCCCAGCGGCGAGCAGCTGGACCGGGTGCTCAGCTTCGCCGACTACCCGGACCGCGCCAGGGCACTCACCATCGAGTCGAAGCCGGAACCAGGCCTGCGTCTGATCGGCATCGAAGTGCAGCTGCCGATCCTGGCCCGTGACATCGCCACCGGGCAGGAAAGCTATATCCCGCACGCCGCCTGGTCGATCGTCACTCCCGAGCCCGAACCTCGCGAGTCCTGAGCCCGAAACGGAACCGGCCCCGAACGACATTCGTTCGGGGCCGGTTTCGCGAAACCGTCAGTGGTCGAGTTCGCGAGCCACGGCCCGCACGACCTCGGAAATACGCTGGGACATCTTGCGATCCGGGTACTTGCCCCGCCGCAGATCCGGCTGCACGGTGCTCTCCAGCAGCGTGATCATGTCCTCGACCAGGCCGTGCAGTTCGTCGGGCGACTTGCGCGGCCCGGCGTCCTTGCGCGCGGGCGCCTGCCCACGGTCACGATCGCGGGCGACGGTCGGCGGCGCCTCGAGCACCGTCACGCTGAGCGCCTGCGGCCCGCGGCGACCGGCGGCCATGCCGAATTCGACACGCTGTCCGGGCTTGAGTCCCTCGACGCCCTCGGGCAGCGCGGACGAGCGGACATAGACGTCCTCGCCCTCGTCTTGAGACAGGAAGCCGAAGCCCTTCTCGACGTCGTACCACTTCACCCGGCCGGTCGGCACTGCGCTCACCCGTTCATCATTCGGCACCCGAACCCTTGTGGCCCGGGTTACACAATCTTGCTTGTCGCGAAAAGAACGCGCCCCCCAACAAGGCGGGACGCGATGTGCTGCGAGTCTACCCCGGTGGCTATATCGCGAGCACATCAGTTTTACGGTTCATCGGTGACGAATTCACCAGATCCGGCCTCGCCCGGTCCGCGACGCTCCGGCGATCGCCTGCTGCACGTGGCCCTCGTCCTGTTCGGTACCGGAATTCTGGCGGTGATCGCGATCTTCGTGACGCCGATCGTGTCCGACAGTGATCCGGGGCTGTGGCTCTACGGCCTGGCGATGCTCGCACCCGTCGGCTTCCTGCTCGCGCTGGTTTTCGCGTTGTGGTCGGGCCGACGCGCGCGTTGACGCGTCAACCGAATACCCCACCGAATATCATCCAGCCAAACATGTGACCTTCGTCACATAACGGCGCGGTCACGAAGTGAGCGCACAGCTGTCGCGCACATTCGGCACCGCGACTACCTGCGCGGACACATCAGGGATCACCCTGAGACGACCCCGAGACCCACCGGGACCCGCCGGTTACCAAATAGTGACATTCGCCGCTGACCGTCGTACCGTTTCTCTCAGCCGGGGTAACCCCCGGAACCACCGGCCCGCCGCACCGAACCTCACCCCGCGGGTACCGGACCCCGATTGGAAACAAGGGATGAGGGCGGACCGGGAGACCTCTCAGTCCGGGCCACATGCAGGTGCGAACGAGAGGAAGAAACCCGATATGAGTGGACGCCACCGCAAGCCGACTTCCACCGGGCGCACTGCTGCCAAGGTCGCCGTCACCGGCGCGATCTTCGGCACCGCAGCCGCTGCCCTCGCAGGAAACGCCAGCGCGGCCCCTGACTCCGACTGGGATCGCCTCGCACAGTGTGAAGCCGGCGGCAACTGGGGTATCAACACCGGCAACGGTTTCCAGGGTGGGCTGCAGTTCTCGCCCTCCACCTGGACCGCACACGGCGGTGGCGACTACGCCGCCTCCGCCAACCAGGCCACCCGCGAACAGCAGATCGTGGTCGCCGAAAAGGTTCTCGCTTCCCAGGGTTGGGGCGCTTGGCCCTCCTGCTCCTCGCAGCTGGGTCTGAGCAGCGGACCGTCCGAGCGTGTCGCTCCCTCGGCGCCGAGCTGGGCCCCGCAGGTCACCGTGCCGCAGGTCCAGGATCCGAGCCAGGAAGTGTTCTCGGCCGTCGACCGCGCACTCACCGTCGTGCAGCAGCAGGGCATCGCCGTGCCGCAGCAGGCTCTCGACTTCGTCAACTCCGCCAAGGGTTCTCAGCTGGACCCGGCCGTGATCGACTTCTTCCAGGCGAACAAGGGTCTGCTGCCCTCCTGATCGCCCGCATACACAACAAGAGCCCGCATCCTCGAGGATGCGGGCTCTTGTCTTTCTCGTCCGAATTACACCCGGTTGATGGTGGTCTGGGGGTGTACGTACGGCAGCGTCGCGGCCGGGACGGGAAACTCGGTGTCCTCACCGAAAGGCGAGAGATTACCGGCGCGGGTCGACGACAGTTCGGTCACGGCGTGCTCGCCGTCGGCCACCTCGGGCCAGCCGTTGTCGACGTAGGGTTTCTTCGATTTGTTCACCACCGGCTCATTCTGGCATACCCAACCACGTAGGCTCGATCGGTGATCGCGACAGACTCTCTCGCCGATTGGCTCGGTGCGCGCACCGATGCCCAGCTGGTGAAATTGCTGCAGTTGCGGCCCGACCTGGCGGTACCGCTGCCCGCGTCGATGTCGGTGCTCGCCGTGCGCGCTCAGCAGCGCGCATCGGTGTTGCGTGCCGCCGACGATCTGGACACCCTCGAGTTCGCGATCATCGAGGCGCTGACAGCCAATGAGGACGCCCGCACGATCGGCGCCGAACTCACGCCGCTGACTCGCACCACTCTGCACGCGCAGCTCAAGGATCGCGTCACCAAGACCGCGCTCACCGCCGCGCTGACCCGCCTGCTCGACCGCGCCCTCGTATGGCAGATCGGCGACGACCTCGACCTCACACCCAGCGCCGCCGAAGCCCTGCCCTGGCCGCTGGGCGCGACGACAGCGCTGCCCGACGCGCTCACCGAGCCCGAGGTAACGGCCGCGCTGGCTACGGCGAGCCCGCCCGAACGCGCGCTGCTGGACAAACTCGCCACCACCGGCCCCCGCGGTCGCACCAGGGACGCCGCACCCGGCACCGATCCCGACCGGCCCGTGCCGCGCCTGCTCGCCGCCCGGCTGCTGCACCGGATCGACGACGAGACCGTGGAGTTGCCCGTCACCGTGGGCCAGATTCTGCGCGGCGAACCCGTCACCGACCCGCACGCGCTCGCCCCACCCAAACCCACGCTCGTCAAGAACGCCGCCACCGAGGTGAACGCCGTCGGCGCGGGTGAGGTCGGCGAACTGCTGCGCGACGCGGGCGACCTGATCGACGCGCTCGGCGCGCTGCCCGCCCCCGCCCTGCGCGCGGGCGGACTCGGCGTGCGCGAACTGCGCAGGCTGGCCAAGCAGACCGGCATCGACGAACAACGCACCGGCCTGCTGCTCGAATTGCTGGCCGCCGCGAAACTCGTCGAGAAGGGCCTGCCCGAACCGACCCCCGACCTCGACTCCACCGACGACTTCTGGGCCCCGACGCCCGCCGCGGATTCCTGGCTCGACGCCCCGCCCGCGACCCGCTGGGTGACACTCGCGCAGGCGTGGCTGGAGCTGGATCGGATGCCGTGGATGATCGGCCTGCGCGACGCCGCCGACAAGCCGATCGCGGCCCTGTCCGCGGAGCTGCGCGTGCCCCATGCGGTGCGCGATCGTGCGGCGATCCTCGGCCTGCTCGCCGAGTATCCGACCGGTACCGCGGTGACTCCCGCCGACATCGGCAAACTGCTGGCTTGGCGAATGCCACGCCGGCGCAGGCATTTCCGCCTCGATGCCGTCACCGCGACCCTCGCCGAGGCGGCAGTCGTCGGCCTGCTCGGCCGTGGCGCCCTCGACTCGGCGGGCCGGGCCCTGCTGCACGGTTCTGTCGCCGACGCCGAATCGGAAATGGCCGCGGCGCTGCCGAAACCGGTCGACCACGTCCTGGTCCAGGCCGACCTCACGGTGATCGCCCCCGGTCCGCTGGTACCGGAACTGCGCGCCAAGATCGCCTTGGTCGCCGATGTCGAATCAGCGGGCGCCGCAACCGTGTACCGGGTCAGCGACGCCACGGTCCGCCGCGCGCTCGACGCCGGCCTCACCGCCGCCGAACTGCACGCGTTGTTCGCCACCCACTCCCGCACCCCCGTGCCGCAGTCGCTGACCTATCTCATCGACGACGTCGCGCGTCGCCACGGCCAGCTCAGGGTGGGCATGGCCCAGTCGTTCCTGCGCAGCGACGATCCGGCGCTGCTGGCCCAGGTCCTCGCCGCGCCCGTGGCCGAAACCCTGGCGCTGCGCGCTATCGCCCCCACCGTGGCGATTGCCTTGGCGCCCCTGGCCGAGATGCTCGACCAGCTCCGCAAGGCGGGCTTCGCCCCGGCGGGCGAGGATTCCGGCGGCACCATCGTGGACCTGCGTCCCCGCGGCGCGCGGATTTCGGTCCGCCCGCTGGCCCGCAGGCCTTACCGCCCGACCCCGCCGAACGACGACCAGCTCGCCCAGCTGGTCACCGAACTCCGCGCGGGCGAACGCGCCGCGGGCGCCCGCACCGGTCGCTCGGTGCGCACCGACGGCACCCGCACCGGCACCGCGGCCACCCTCGCGCTGCTCCAGCTGGCGGCGAGGGTCGGCCGACCGGTGAACATCGGCTACGTGGACGCCCAGGGCGTGGCCACCCAGCGGGTGGTCGAGCCGCTGCGGGTAGGCAACGGCCAACTGGACGCGGTGGACCCGGTGAGCGGGGCGACCCGCCATTTCACCCTCCACCGCATCGCGTCGGTGGCCCTGCTCGATTAAGGCTTGGCCAGGCAGAAGGTCGTCTTCGGGTCGGGAACCGTCCGGAACTGCGTGGCGTCCGCGCCACACAGCAGTTCGTCGGTCTGCCCGTCGATCCGCTTGACCACCTTGAACGAAGCCTCGGCCGCCGTACAGTCGACCGACTCCGCGGGCCGCTTCCCCGCCTCCGCGTAGCAGCTGCCCTCGGCGAAATTCGGCGCCAGGCACAGCGTGCTCTTCGCGTCCCCGACCGTGCCGTTGAACGCGGCGTTGTCGGCGGCGCAGTCCGCCCCGACCTTCACGATCCGGTAGTTCGACTTCGCCGACGAGCAGTCACCGACCGTCGCCTTCATCGCGTCGGCAGCGTTGTCACTGACCTCCACGCACGACCCCACCGCGACAGCACCGGCCGACGACGAATCATCGGAGGAGCACGAAACCACCGCTCCGACCAGGGCCATCGCGGCCACCGGCCCGAGCACGATCCGCGCCAACAGCCGCTTCTCCGGGAAAATCACTGAAAACCTCACTCACCGAACGGTTCAGGGTGAACACAACCGCCGGTGACGATACCCAAGTGCCCCGCGCCCGCGCTCCCCCGTAGCGCAACCTGTCTACCATCACAAAGATGACCCTCGACGACGTCGCAGGCGAGCTGTACACCCTCGACCCCGGCGACTTCGTGTCGACCCGCGCCGAACGCGCCGCCCAGGCCCGCGCCGACGGCGACCGCGACCTGGCCGAGGCCATCACCGCCCTGCGCAAACCCACGGTCGCGGCCTGGACGGTCAACCTGCTGGCCCGGCACGCACCGCAGGAGATCGCCGCCCTGCTCGATCTGGGCGACGCCCTGCGGTCGGCCCAGCGTCAGCTCTCCGGCGACAAGCTGCGCGCCCTGGGTACCCAGCGTCAACAGGTCGTGAACGCGATGACCAAGCGCGCCGCCGAACTGGCCGCCGAGCACGATCGCCAGGCGAGTGAGCAGGTGCTGCGCGAGGTCGGTCAAACCCTCACCGCGGCGCTGGCCGACCCCGATGTCGCCGATCTGGTTCGCGCCGGAGTGCTGCCCACCACGGTCACCTATGACGGCTTCGGCCCGGCCGGTCTGGTCGCGATCACCGGCGGCAAGGCCACCCCCAAGCGTGCGAGCAAACCCCGCTCGGCCCCGAAGGACACCGAAGCCGAGCGTCGCGCGCAGGCCCAGCAGGAACTCGACGACGCCGAATCCGGCCTGGCAGCCGCCCGCACCGATCGCGAGGAGGCCGAAGCCGCTGCCACGCAGGCGAAGTCCGACCTCGACGAGATCGAAACCCGCATCGCCGGCCTCCGCGCCGAACTCGAGCACGCGGAGCAGCAACGCCACTTCGCCCACACCGCCGAACATCGAGCGCGCGGCGAATTCACTGCCGCGCGTAGTCAATTCGATCGCATGCAGCGCTGGGTCGAGCGCGCCCGCGCTCGGCTCACCGACGACTAGGGGTGCAGGGTGCCCGGGTAGAGGAACGCGTCGCGCGGCGGTCTCGTCCCGTCCAGCCATTCGGCCAGGAACTCGCCCAGCGGCATCGAGGTCCGGCTCTGCAGGAACTCCCGGAACTCCGGCATCGAGGCGTGGCCGTCGCGATGCGCGTTCACGAAATCCTTGATCGCGGCGAAGAACACGTCCTCACCGAGCAACTTGCGAAGGGCGTGCAGGAACAGCGGCCCGCGATAGTAGACGGACGTGAATTCGTCGCCCGCGCCCGGCGCGGCCAGCGCGATCTTCCAGAACTTGGGATCGTCGAGGTGTTGCGCGATGGTCTCGCGATACTCGGTGTCCACATCGGCATGGTCGATCCGCTCCGGCCACAGGTAGTCGGCGGTGTAGCTGGCGAAGCATTCGTTGAGACAGATGTCGGACCAGTGCCGCACCGACATGGTGTCGCCCCACCACTGATGGGCCAGCTCGTGCACCACGGTGTTCAGATCGGTCCACGGCGCGTAGGTCGGCCGGGTCTGGGTCTCCAGCGAGAACGGCAGCTCGGTATCCACATAGATCCCACCGGCCACATCGAACGGGTATGGACCGTAAAGACTTTCGAGGAAGTCGAGGATTTCGGGCAGCCGCTGCTCGTCTTCGCGATTGCCGTCGGATTCCGGCGCGAACGCGCTCAGCACCGCGGTGCCGTTCGCGCGCCGCTGTTCGAGGAAGGTGAAATGGTCCACCGCGACCGTGGTCAGGTAGCCGATCGTGGGCTGTCGTGTCTCCCACGTGGTGTGCAACCGACCGTCGCGCACCACGTGCTCGGTGCGGTCGCCGATCGACATGACCTCCCAGTCGGCGGGCACCGTGGCGTGCAGCGTGAAGGTCGCCTTGTCCAAGGGGGTGTCGTTGAGCGGGTACCAGGTGCTCGCGCTGTGCGGCTCGCCGACGGCGAACGCACCACCGTTGGGCGCGTGCGTCCACCCTTCGCCCTCGGTGTCGGCGGCCGCGCCGGCGTAGTCGACGATGACCCGCATCGGCAGACCCGGCGGCAGCGGTAGCAGTGGCGTGACCACGAGCTCGTGCTCACCGTCGTGCGCGAACCCCGCGGGCTGACCGTTGACGGTCACCATCAGCACCTCGGGTCCGCTGTAGTCGAGGTTGAACTGTGCCAGCGGCTGGGTGACGCGGCCGTCGATGCGGGCCGTACCGCGCAGATGGTGGGCACCGGGTTCGTAGTCGATCGACACGTCGTAGTGGGTGACGTCGTAGCCGCCGTTCCCGTCGAGCGGATAGTACGGATCACCCAGTCCCGGAGCCCCGATCAGGGCCGAATCCGCCGCTACCGGCGGAACTCCCAGCGCCACCAGCGCGAACACCACGCACAACCCGGCCGACCAGCGCATGTCGCGGACACCTTTCGTCGACCGGATCGCACGAACCGAACCATCGTCGCAGGTGCGTGGCTAGCCCAGGTCGGAGGGCAGGTGCTGTGGGTCGAGCAGCAGGCGCTTGGTCGCGGTGCGTTTCACCCGCGATGCCAGCGCCAGGTTCTGTGTGAGCAGCCGCCATTCGACCTCGTTGATGGCGTCGCACGCCCGCTCGATCACCGCGTCGTCGCGCGTGCCCCAGGCGATCGGCATGGCGGTGACCAGCTGCCAGCGTTCGCCGACCTGGCGCGGAGCACGGTCGGTGCGCACCGCGACGGCGGGCACCCGTTCACCCGGCCGCGGCGCGTGTCCGGGCAGCGTGCGCACCTTGCGGGTGATCAGGGCCCAACTGCGCTCCGGCGCCGCGGGTTCGGCGATATCGACCAGGGCGAGCAACACGATGGCGCCCGGTTCGGCATCGCTGACGACGGCGGGGACGAGCACACCGTCGTGGTAGAGCTTTTCGATGCTGGAGCGATGCGGCGTCCACAACGCCACCCACAGCGCGATGCCCGCGATGAGCACGCACACCACCGCGAGCAGAAATCCCCACGCCTGTCCGCTCCACACCAGCGCCACCGTGGCCGCGACGGCGAGACCGGCGACCAGTAGGGCCACCAGGCGCAACCTGCGTAATCCGGTGAACGTCTCGTTCACCGCATGAGCGTGTTCACGGTCGACCACGAATTCGAAGCGGCGCACGCCTTCCTTCCTAGCACAAGTTGCGGAGGAATTGCCTCCACTTATCTGCCGAGGGGATCACACACCGCACGCTACCCCCCCTTTGACCTGGCGAACAGTGCTACACGCCGTCCCCGATCGGCGGGCCGAGCAGGTCGTCGGCGTCGACGATGCGGTAGGCATAGCCCTGCTCGGCCAGGAAGCGCTGCCGGTGCGCGGCGTATTCGGCGTCGAGCGTGTCGCGCGCGACCACCGAATAGAAATGCGCCTGTCCCCCATCCTGTTTCGGCCGCAACAGCCGGCCGAGGCGCTGAGCCTCTTCCTGCCGGGAACCGAAGGTGCCCGAAACCTGCACCGCCACCGAGGCTTCCGGCAGATCGATGGAGAAGTTGGCGACCTTGCTCACCACCAGCACGGGGATCTCACCGGAGCGGAAGGCGTCGAACAGCGCCTCGCGTTCCCTGTTCTTGGTGGCGCCGGTGATGACCGGGGCGTTCAGGTCGACGCCCAGCTCGTCGAGCTGATCCAGGTAGGCGCCGATCACCAGGGTCGGCGCACCCTGGTGCCGGGCCAGGATGGACTCGACCACCGGGATCTTGGTGCGCGCGGTGGAACACAGCTTGTAGCGTTCCTCGGGCTCGGCGGTGGCGTAGGCCATCCGCTCCGCGTCGGTGAGCGTCACCCGCACCTCGACGCAGTCGGCCGGTGCGATCCAGCCCTGCGCCTCGATGTCCTTCCACGGCGCGTCGTAGCGCTTCGGGCCGATCAGCGAGAACACATCGCCCTCGCGACCGTCCTCACGCACGAGCGTGGCGGTGAGACCGAGCCTGCGGCGCGACTGGAGGTCGGCGGTCATCCGGAAGACCGGCGCGGGCAGCAGGTGCACCTCGTCGTAGATCACCAGGCCCCAGTCGCGGCTGTCGAACAGCTCGAGGTGCTTGTACTCGCCTTTCGACTTGCGCGTGATGACCTGGTAGGTGGCGATGGTGACCGGACGGATCTCCTTGCGCTCGCCGGAGTATTCGCCGATCTCCTCCTCGGTGAGCGTGGTCCGCGCCAGCAGCTCGCGCCGCCACTGCCTGCCCGCCACGGTATTGGTGACCAGGATCAGCGTCGTCGCCTTGGCTTTGGCCATCGCGGCCGCGCCGACCATCGTCTTGCCCGCGCCGCACGGCAGCACGACCACGCCGGAACCGCCCGCCCAGAACGAATCGGCGGCCATCTCCTGGTAGTCGCGCAGGTGCCATTTGCCCTCGGTGTAGTCGAGGCCGATGTCGTGCGCCTCGCCGTCCACATAACCGGCCAGGTCCTCCGCGGGCCAGCCGATCTTCAACAGCATCTGCTTGATGTGGCCGCGCTCGGATGGGTGCACGATCACGGTGTCGTCGTCGATGCGGGCGCCGAGCATGGGTGCGATCTTCTTGTGCCGCAGCACTTCCGCGAGCACCGCGCGATCCAGGCTGACCAGGCACAACCCGTGCGCGGGATGTTTGACCAGCTGCAACCGGCCGTAGCGGCCCATCGTGTCGACGATGTCGACCAGCAGCGGCTGGGGCACGGCGTACCGCGAGAAGTTCACCAGCGCGTCGACGACCTGCTCGGCATCGTGGCCCGCCGCGCGGGCGTTCCAGAGCGCCAGCGGCGTGATCCGGTAGGTGTGCACATGCTCGGGGGCGCGTTCCAGCTCCGCGAACGGGGCAATGGCCTGCCGGGCGTTACCTGCCAGCTCGTGGTCGACCTCGAGCAGCAGAGTCTTGTCACTTTGCACGATCAGCGGACCGTCGGTCACTGGACTCCTTTGCGGCCGGGGCCGCGGGTTCGGGGCGCCTGTAACCCCTCGATTCAGCACTCGAGACTCGCGCCTGCGGCGCATGCGCTTCGAGCGCTGATCGAGGGGGCGGCCCCGAACGGGCTCGTAAGACTCGCCCTGTGCGGGGTTGCGTTCGGCCTTGATGCTCTGAGTTGGTGTGCCGTGCCCTGATGGGCGGCTCGTTCGATTGTACGGACCCGGTCCGACATGGTCGGTACGGCGATTGCGCGCGAGCGGTGAGACGGGTCCAGCAGGTGCCGACTGGACCGCGACACAGCATCGCTGACCGGGGCAAACTCGGTGCATGCTTCAGACAACGGCGGTTCTCGGGGTCGCGGCGGCGGCGCTCGGCCTGGTGCTGACGCCGGGACCGAACATGATGTATCTGGTCTCGCGCACCGTCGCGCAGGGTCGCCGGGCGGGGATGATCTCGCTGATGGGGGTCGCGGCGGGCTTCGGCGTGTACCTGATGGCGGCCGCGGCGGGGATCACGGCGGTGTTCGCTGTTGTTCCCGGGTTGTATCTGGCGGTGAAGCTGGCGGGGGCGGCGTATCTGCTGTGGCTGGCCTGGCAGGCGATCCGACCGGGTGGGGTGTCGGTGTTCGCGCCCGCCGACCTGCCGCACGACCCCGCACGGCGCCTGTTCACGATGGGGTTGGCCACCAACCTGCTCAATCCGAAGATCGCGATCATGTACATGGCGCTGATCCCCCAGTTCGTCGACCCCGCTCGCGGCGCCCTCTGGTTGCAGAGCCTGTCGCTGGGCGCCATCCAGATCACGGTCGCCCTCACCGTCAACGCCATGATCGTCCTCGGCGCCGCGGGCCTGGCCACCTTCCTCACCGCCCGACCCCTCTGGCTGCGCACCCAGCGCTACCTCATGGGCACCGCTCTCGGCACCATCGCCGTCCTGCTCGCCACCGACAAGGCCCGCCCCACCCCCGCCTGAGGTGCGTGCCGCCGTCGCATCCCCACGCGGAATCGGATCGCCACCAGCGTGTGGGCCGGTCGCCGTCGCCGCGCGCCTGCGTGTCACGCTGCTTCGGAGCAGCGAGGCGGAAGGATTGCGTGGTGAGCGTTGGTGTGCTGGTGGCGGCGTTGGCCGGGCCTTCGGTCAGCGAGCTGGACTCGGCCGTGAACGCGGTGCATCGGGGCGGCGAATTGATGGGGGTGATCTCCTTCGCCGCGTCGGGTGCGCTGGTCGCGGTGCGCAAGCGGCTCGATCTGTTCGGGATGGTGGTGCTGGCGTGTGCGACCGCGCTCGGCGGCGGCATCGTGCGTGACCTGCTGATCGGGCGAACTCCCCCGGCCGCGTTCACCGACCTGACCTATCTGTCCGCGTCGATAGTCACCGCGCTGGTCCTGTACTTCATCGCGCCCTCGCGCCGGCTCACCAAGGGACCGCTCGAGATCGCCGACGCGATCGGGCTCGGGCTGTTTTGCGTCACCGGGACCGTGATCGCCGACTCGGCCGGGCTCGGCGCCCCCACCGCCGCCCTGCTCGGCATGACGACCGCCATCGGTGGCGGCGTGATCCGCGATGTGCTCAGTGGCGAGGTGCCCACCGTCCTACGCCCGGACCAGGACCTCTACGCGATTCCGGCCCTGTTCGGCGCGGCCGCGACCGCCGCGCTGCTGTCGTTCGACCTGTACCGAGCCTGGACCGGGCTCCTCGCCGCAGCGGCGGCGGTGGGGTTCCGGCTGCTGGCCCGGCGCTATCAGTGGCACGCACCGCTGGCCCGCCACGCGCGCGACTGACCCGTCCCGTCGGTGACCACGGCCGGTCGTTTCCCGGTGGAGCGGCTCATCGACGGCACCGGGTCAGGGCACCGTGGTGTCGGCGCGGAGCCGGCGGATGCCTTCGTCGATCGTCTCGTCGCGCTTGCTGAAGGTGAAGCGCACCAGGTGTTTCCAGTCCGCGGGGCGATCGGCGAAGACGCTCACCGGCACGGCGGCGACGCCGAGCCGGGCCGGAAGTTCGCGGCAGAACGCCAGTCCATCGTCGGCGCCGAGCGCTCGGATGTCGGCGCAGACGAAGTAGCCGCCGTCGCTGGCCGAGACCGTGAAACCGGTGTCGCGCAACGCCCGTGAAAGCCGCGTTCGCTTGTCCGCCAACCCGGCACGCTGGGCGAGCACCCAGTCCGATTCCTCGTTGATCGCGTACGCGACGGCGGGCTGGAACGGCCCGCCGCCGACGAAGGTGAGGAACTGTTTGGCCGCGAGCACACCGTCGAGCAGCGGCGCGGGCGCGCACGCCCACCCGATCTTCCACCCCGTGACATTGAACGTCTTCGCCGCGCTGGACACCACCACCGTCCGCTCACGCATCCCGGGCAGCGTGGAGATGCTGATGTGCTCGGTGCCGTCGTAGACGAGGTGCTCGTACACCTCGTCGGCCAGCACGAGCAGATCGTGCTCGACAGCCAACTCTGCGATCGCGGTGAGGTCGGCGCGGTCGAGCACGGCGCCGGTGGGATTGTGCGGCGAATTGATCATCAACATGCGGGTTTTCGAGGTGAGCGCGGCCCGCAGACTGTCCAGGTCGAGCACGAATCGGTCACCGTCGGGCACCAGGCGAGCTGTTCGTCGTCGCGCGCCCGCGAGCGCGATCGCGGCGGCGTAGGAGTCGTAGTACGGCTCGATCAGCACCACCTCTTGATCGGGCTCGACCAGACCGAGTACGGCGGCGCTGATCGCCTCGGTCGCGCCGACGGTCACCAGAATCTCGGTGGCCGGGTCGTAGGCGGTGCCGAAGCGGCGGGCGCGGTCGTCGGCGATCGCCTGCCGCAGCACCGGCATCCCGCGGCCGGGCGGGTACTGATTGAGGCCGTCGGCGATGGCCGCGCGCGCCACCTCGAGCATGCCGGCGGGTCCGTCGGTATCGGGAAAGCCCTGGCCCAGATTCACCGCGTCGTGGCGGACGGCCAGTTCGGTCATCTCGGCGAAGATGGTCGATCCGAAGGGGCGCAGGCGGGCGACGGTGGGCGGCACAGGCGGCATCTCCGCAGCGTATCCCACTATTCGGCGACGTTGCCCAGCGATAGCGAACACGCATGTTTCACAAACGTTTTCCCGCTTTGACCTGCGCTATTGTGCGTTTCCCCAACCTCAGCTAGCCTCGCCGTGTTCTACCTCACACACCACTGCGTGGTGGTATATCGAAAGGGGCTCGCATGGCCTCACCTCTGCTCGACTTCATCCTGCAACCGGCTGCGTCGGAGGTAGCCGGTTCGGCGTGGCAATTCATCCACGATCACCTCGTCGCCAGTCCGATCGTCGATTGGTTCACCGGTTCGGCGACGCCGGACAACAACATGGGTTCCTCGACGGGGGACTTCAACCTCGGATCGTCGACCGGCGATCACAACTGGGGCTCCACCTACCCGTAGAACGTCCGCGATGCACGCTGGTCCGCATCGCTACGCCGATCAGCTCAGCGCTGTGAAGTGAACCGCTGACCTCGCAGGGCCTCGACGGTGCTGTGGGGTCAGCGGAGGCGGGCGCCGGACAGTTTCGCCACGTTGGCGAAATCGTAAGTCGCCCAGATCTTTCCGTCTCGCACTGCGAAGGCGAGGACACGCACGGGTCGTCCGAACGGCGAGTTCGGGTCGGTGATCACCAGCCCCGATTGCCCGTTCACCGTGGCGGCGCCCAATTCCAGCCCGGATTCTTCCTGATGCCTGCGCCAGAGGCCGAGCGCCAGTCGGGCGACCTTCTCCTGTCCGGCAACGATATTCAGCGCGGTCTTGGTGGTGCCGCCCGCGTCGGCGGTGAATGTCGTGTCCGGATGCAGCGCGGCGGCTACCGCGGCGACATCACCGGTGGCCAGTGCGGCGAGGAACCGCCGCACCGCCTGATCGTGCACATCGTCGGCGACCGGTTCCGGCGCTCTGGCCACCGCCCGGCGCGCGCGGACCGCCAATTGTCTTGCGGCATCGGCGGAGACGCCGAGGATCTCGGCGATCTCGTCGAAGGGCACCGACAATCCCTCGTGGAGCACCAGCGCCACCCGCTGCTGCGGCGTCAACGCGTCGAGCACCACCATCGCCGCCATCCGGCTGTCCTGATCGCGCACCACCACGTCCAGGGGGTCGGGTGTGCGCGACGACGAGGCCGCCGAGACGATCGGTTCCGGAAGCCACTGCCCCACGTAGGTTTCGCGGCGCACAGCGGCGCTTCGCAAGTGGTCGAGGCAGATTCGGCTGACCACGGTCGTCAGCCAGGCACGCAGATCGTCGATCTCGGACTGGTGCACGCCGGCCATTCGCAGCCAGCTCTCCTGCACCGCGTCCTCGGCATCGCCGACACTTCCGGTGAGCCGGTAGGCGACCGAAAGCAAGTGCGGTCGATGCGATTCGAACAGGTCGGCGAGAAACGGGGAAACCATCGAGTCAGATCCTACGGAGTACCCACTCGCGCTCCGCCCCACGGGTCGGCGCCGGTGATTTCGCACACGATTTCCCCGGTGGGAAGTTCGTGCCCGGCTTCATCGCGCGCGTCGCACCTGCCGGTGAGGTGCGGCGGGTCGCCGACCGGCTCGGCGCGGGCGGGCCGTGAAAATCCGGCGAGATTCTCGGCGTCGACTGTCAGGATGGCCGGATGTACGAGCACACGCTCACCGACGGAACCGTCTGGCTCACCCGCCCGACCGGGGCCGATATCGACCGCATCGTCGAGTGCTGTCAGGACCCTGATGTGCAGCGCTGGACCACGGTCCCCGTCCCGTATCACCGCTGCGATACCGAGGAATTCCTCGACCGGGTCGTGGCCCCCGGCTGGGCGGACAACGCGCCGGTCTGGGCGATCCGCACCGCCGAGGACGGCCGGGTCGAGGGCATGGTCGGCCTACATACGCGCGGACCCGGCACCTGTGAGATCGGCTTCTGGCTCACCCCAGCGCACCGTGGCCGCGGGCTGATGTCGCGGACGATCAACCTGGTCTGCGACTTCGGTTTCGACGCCGACGGTCTCGCCCTCGACCGGATCACGTGGCGCGCGATCGTCGGCAACGTCGCCTCGGCCGCCGCCGTCCGCCGCAACGGCTTCCACTACGAGGGGATGGCTCGATCGGGCGGGGTGCAGCGTGGAGCGCGGGTCGACGAATGGGTCGCGGCGCGCCTGCCCACCGACCCCGCCGTGCCGGTCGACGGGTGGCCCACCGAGGCCGGTGCCGACGGCCGGTAACGCGCGGTTCGACCGGTTCGCCGACACCCTGCCCACCGCGCAACTCACCGAACGCCGCCGGCTACCAACCGCCCGAGCCCTGTGGTGAACGGTCAGTTCGGGCGGTTGGTGGCTCGGCGAGCCGTTCCCCGGTGAGCGGAGATCGTGGTGGGGTCTTCGGGCCAGGCGTGTTTGGGGTAGCGGCCGCGAAGGTCGGCGCGGACCTGTTGCCAGCCGTTTTTCCAGAAGGAGGCCAGGTCGGCGGTGACGGCGACGGGGCGCTGAGCTGGGGACAGCAGGTGCAGCAGGATGGGGGCTCGGCCGTCGGCGAGGGTGGGCGGGTCGGTCCAGCCGAAGATCTCCTGGACCTTGACCGCGAGGATCGGCTGATCCGCGGAGTAGTCGACGCGAACGCGGCTGCCGGAGGGGACTTCCAGGCGTTCGGGGGCCAGTTCGTCCAGGCGGGTGGCGGCGGGCCACGGGAGCAGGCGGCGCAGCGCGGTGCCCGCGTCGAGGCGGGCGAGGTCGGCACGGCGGCGGGCGGTGGATAATTCGGGGCCGAGCCAGACGTCGAGGTCGGCGAGGAGTGCGCCGTCGTCGACGGCGGGCCACGGCGCGCCGAGGGTGCGGTGCAGGAAGCCGAGACGCTGACGCAGACCGCGCGCGTCCTCGCTCCAGCGCAGCAGGCCCAATCCTTCGGCCTGAATCCCCTGCCGCACAGCCTGTTCCACCAGCGTCTGCTCGGGCTGACGTATTGGCTTCTCCGACAGGATGATCGCGCCCAATCGCTCCACCCGCCGGGCCACCACATCACCGCCGTCCCAACGCACCTCATCGGCCACGACCACCAACCCCGGCGCGGCTTCCCGAGCGAGATCCTCATCGGCGACGGCCGCCAGCCGGATTCGACCTTCGGCCCGCCCGGGATCACGATCGGCCACCGCCACCGCCAGCCACTCCGCCGCTGCCAGCCCCGACCCCGGCGGCAGCGTCACCGCGGTACCGCCCGCCATGAGAAAGGTGGACGACCCGCTCGCCCGCCGTCGAGCCAACCGCTCCGGCTGCGCCAGCGCGATCAACAGCGCCGCGACCTCCGTTCCGGAGTCACCATCACCCGGTCGACCGGCCACCGAGCCCGAGTTCGATACCTCTGACGAGGCATCGACCCGCGCCCCGCCGGAGCTCGACCCCGCACGCCGACCTGCCCCACGCGAGCCGTCAGCCTGTGTGCCGCCGGCAAGCGGTTGGCCGGGCTCGTCGCCGGATGACGTGTTCGTGACGAGCCGTGTCAGGCGCTGAACTTCGCGGGTCCAGCGGGGTGGGCGTCCCCCGCGGAGGGTACGCAAGGCTGCCGCCGCGTCGGCGGTGTCGGCGAGGGAGTCGTCATCCATCAGCACCACCATTTCCGCGGCGGCTCTCGCACCGACTCGGGCGGCGCCGTCGAGGAGCGCGCGGGCGAGGCGGGGGTGAAGGCCGAGTTCGGCCATGGCCTTGCCGCGCGCAGTGATGTGGTCGGCATCATCGAGGGCCCCGAGGGCGCGCAGGACGGTGCGGGCGGCCGCGAGGCCACCTTCGGGCGGGGCGTCCCACCAGGCGAGGCCGGCGCCGTCGGGGGTGCCCCAGCAGGCCAATTCCAGTGCGAGACGGGTGAGTTCGGCGGTCCGGATCTCGGGTTCGGGATAGGCGGGCAGGGTTTGGTGTTCGTATTCGGGCCAGCAACGCCACGCGTGGCCGGGTGCTTCGCGGCCGGCGCGGCCCGCGCGCTGCTCGGCCACGGCAGCCGAGACACGCACTGTCGCAAGACCGGAAAGGCCGCGCCGGTGATCGACACGGGAGACACGGGACAGGCCCGAATCGACGACGGCGCGCACGCCGGGAACGGTGAGGCTGGATTCGGCTACGGCAGTGGACAAGACGACTCGCCGCCGCGCTCCCGGCCGGAGCGCGAGGTCCTGGGCCGCGCCCGCGAGTCTGCCGTGCAGCGGGACTACGTCGACCCCGTCGAGCTCGCGCAAGAGCCCTGCCGTGCGGTTGATCTCGCCGACACCGGGCAGGAAGACGAGCACATCACCGTCGATGGTGGCCAGCGCCGTGCGGGTAGCCCGGGCGACCTGCGCTTCGATCCGCTCGCGGGGCAGGGCGGGCAGGTAGTCCACCTCGACCGGATAGGTCCGCCCGTGTACTTCCAGAACCGGGGCACGCGAATCTCCGGGCCCGGTCTCCCCGGTGCCGAGCAGCTGTGCCAGACGATCCGCGGCCACTGTCGCCGACGTTGCCAGCACCCGCAGATCCGGTCGCAACCCCGACCGCGCGTCGAGCAGCAGCGCCAACAGCAGATCGGCGTCCAGATGCCGCTCGTGACATTCGTCGAGCACCACTGTGGCGACCCCCACCAACTCCGGGTCGCTCTGCAGCCGTCGCACCAACAACCCCGAGGTCACCACTTCGATCCGCGTCCGCGCGCCGACCTTCCGATCCCCGCGGACCGCGTACCCCACGGTCTCGCCCACCCGCTCCCCCAGCAATGCCGCCATCCGCGCCGCTGCCGCCCGTGCCGCCAACCGTCGCGGCTCGGCCACCACGATCTTCCCCGCCGACCCGGCCGCCAGCGCCAACGGCACCAATGTGGTCTTGCCGGTGCCGGGCGGCGCGACCAGCACCGCGACACCGCGCTCGGCCAGCGTCGCGGTGATCCGGTCCAGCGCCGGTCGCACCGGAAGGTCAGGCAGTTCGGGAAGCTTCATCACCGACCAGTCTGCCGGAAAGGTATTTCCCGATCCGCGATCGCTGGTTACCCTGCGGGAGATGAGCATCGAGTTCGCGTTGACCACGCTCGTCATCGTCGCCACGCCGGGTACCGGCGTTCTGTTCACCCTGGCGGCGGGGCTTTCCCGAGGGACGAGGGCGAGCGTGATCGCTGCCTTCGGGTGCACGTTGGGGATCGTTCCGCACATGATCGCGGCGGTCACGGGGCTGGCCGCGCTGTTGAACACCAGCGCGGTCGCGTTCCAGACCCTGAAGTACCTGGGTGTCGCGTATCTGCTGTACATGGCGTGGAATACGTTGCGGGACAAGGGCGCACTGGCGATTCCGGAGCAGCGCACTGCGGTGGAGCCCTCGGCGCGGCAGGTCGTCACCTCGGCGGTGTTGCTCAATATCCTGAACCCGAAGCTGACGATCTTCTTCTTCGCGTTCCTGCCGCAGTTCGTGCCGACCGGCGCACCGAACGCGCTGGGTCGCATGCTCGAGCTCAGCGGACTGTTCATGCTGGCCACGTTCGTGGTGTTCGCGGGCTACGGGGCAGTCGCCGCCGCGATGCGCACCTATGTGCTGTCGCGACCGGTGGTGGTCCGGTGGATGCGGCGGGTGTTCGGTGTCTCCTTCGTCGCCCTCGCGGGACGCCTCGCGGTACAGAACCAGTAGACACAGCAGTGCGGGCCCCGGAATCCGAGGCCCGCACTATCGGTCGACGGTATTACCCGCGGCGCGTGGCCACCGCGTCGGCCAAACGGTCGAGCTGGGTAGCGGTGGTGTTCCAGTCGATGCACGCGTCGGTGATGGACTGGCCGTAGGTCAGGTCGTCGGCCTTGCCGAGGGTCAGGTCCTGGCGACCCGCGACGAGGAACGACTCCAGCATCACGCCGACCACGCCCTGCTCGCCCGCGGCGATCCGGTCGGCGATGTCGGTGACGACGTCGACCTGCTTGTTGTGGTCCTTGTTGCTGTTGCCGTGGCTGGCGTCGACGACCAGGCGCTGGGCCAGCGACGACTTCTCCAGGCGCAGCTTGGCCTCGGCGCAGGACGCGGCGTCGAAGTTGGTGCCGTTGCTGCCGCCGCGCAGGATGACGTGGCAGTCGGGGTTGCCCGAGGTGCGGATCAGCGCGGAGCGGCCGTCGAGGTCGGTGCCGGGGAAGACGTGGCTGGCGGCGGCGGCGCGCACACCGTCGACCGCGACCTGCACGTCACCGTCGGTGCCGTTCTTGATGCCGACCGGCATCGACAGCGCCGAGGACAGCTGCCGGTGCACCTGGCTGGCGGCGGTGCGGGCACCGATCGCGCCGTAGGAGACCAGGTCGGCGATGTACTGCGGAGTGATCGGGTCGAGGAACTCACACGCGACCGGCAGGCCGAGGGCGGTGATGTCGACGAGCACCTTGCGGCCGATGCCGAGGCCGGTGTTCACGTCGAACGAGCCGTCCAGGTGGGGATCGTTGATCAGACCCTTCCAGCCCAGCGTGGTGCGCGGCTTCTCGAAGTACACGCGCATCACGATGTGCAGCCGGTCGCTCAGCTCGGCGGCCTTCTCGGCCAGCTTGCGGGCGTATTCCAGCGCGGCGGCGGGGTCGTGCACCGAACACGGGCCGACGATCACCATGAGGCGGTCGTCGTCGCCGTTGAGCACGTCGACGGTGGCCTTGCGGCCCGAACGGACGGTGTCGGCGAGGGCGTCGGTGATCTGGTGGACCATGCGGACCTCGGCGGGCGAGCGCAGAGGGCTCACGCTGAGGGTGCGCTGGTCGTCGAGATCAGAATGCCGCGAGTCGACATCGGCTGCGGTGGTCATGAGATGTGGGTCCTTTTCGTTAAGAGGCCGACCCACGGAAATCGCTACCGTCGAGCCGGGCGTTATCCGGCTCGAGGTGGAGGAAGTCAGCGCGCAGGGTCGCAGACCGGCCCACCCAGGGCCGGATAGCTAAACCAGAAATATGCGCGCTGCATGCCGTGGACTGTACCACCGGTAAAACGCCGAAAGGTGAGCCATGGTTGCCCGACGTGTGGACCGTCACATCGCGCCCCTCCGCCGAACCGGCGCGAAGCCCTTGACCTCTACCTTGCTCGAGCTTCTAGCGTCGGTGGTCGAGGAAAGGAAAACGACTGTGACAACACTGGTTACGGGCGCGACCGGCAACACCGGCCGCCAGGTGGTACGGGAACTCGTCAGCCGTGGCGAGAAGGTCAGGGCGGTGACCCGCGACGCCGACGCCGCACGCGCACTCCTCGGCCCGGAGGTGGAACTGTTCACCGGGACCCACAACGTGCCGTCGACGCTCGACGATGCGTGGCACGGCGTCGACCGATTGCATGTGACGGTGACCAACGGTCTCGCCGACGTGGGGGCCGAGCTGATCGGCAAGGCGATCGACGCCGGCGTGCGCCGCATCACCGTCGTCTGGGGTGGCGGGGTCGGCCCGGTCGAGCAGGCGATCGCGGAGTCCGGCGTGGAGTGGACGCGGCTCGAGCCGCAGGAGTTCATGTCGAACACGCTGACCTGGCTCGAGCCGATCCGGACCGACGGCGTGGTGCGGGAGCCGTACGCCCATCCGAGCGCGCTGGTGCACGAGGCCGATATCGGCGCGGTGGCCGCCGTCGCACTGCTGGAAGACGGGCACGCGGGCCGCGCGTACAACCTCACCGGTCCCCAGGCGCTCACACCGCCGGAGCGGCTCGCGATGCTGGGGCAGGCGGCGGGCCGCGAGATCGCCTTCGCCACGATCACCCATCGGCAAGCGGTCGAACGGCTGACGGCGACCGGGGTCTCGCAGGCCGACGCCGATTATGTGATCGGCTGGTACGCCGAGTCGAGCCCCGAGTCGTACACGGTCGACCCGACGGTGGAACAGGTACTCGGCCGACCCGCGCGCACCTTCGCGCAGTGGGCGGCCGAGCACGGGCACCGGTTCGCTTGATCAGCTCCACTGACCGGGGACGTAGTCACCGGCCGGGGTGTGGGCGATGGCGTTGAGCCGGTTCCAGGCGTTGATCATCGCGATGGCGGCGATCAGACCCGCGATCTGGTCGTCGTCGTAGTGCTTGCGGACCTGGGCGAAGGTGTCGTCGGAGACGTGGCCGCCGTCGGCGGTGCGGGTCGCTTCCTCGGTGAGGGCGAGGGCGGCCCGCTCCGCCTCGGTGAAGACATTGGTCTCCCGCCAGGCGGCGACCAGGTTGATCCGCACCGCGGTCTCGCCCGCGTGGGCGGCGTCCTTGGTGTGCATGTCGACGCAGTAGCTGCAGCCGTTGATCTGCGAAGCCCGGATCTTCACCAGTTCATAGGTGGCCTTGGGCAGCGGTGAATCGTCGATGACCTTGCCCGCCATGACCATTCGCTTGCTGAAGCTCGCGGTGATGGCGTTGCCGTAGAGGTTGAAGCGCGCTTCCATGATGACTCCTTCGTCGTGGGGTTCACAGAGACGACGAGGCAGCCGCGCACGGTGTGACATCGGCGCGTGTGACGCCGATCACCGAATCAGATCAGGCCGCAGAGCTTCTCGGAGAGCTCCCACAGTTCGGAGGCGACCGTGCGATCCTTCGCCGAGCGCGCACTGCCCGCGAGGGCAGGGTTGCCGCGCAGCCCGAGGAAGCCGTCGGGGCCGTAGAACGCGCCGGGCGTTACGTCGGCGGTGGCGGCGAACAGCGTGGGCAGCGCACCCTCTTGCGCGGTGGGAGCGAGCGTGCGGTTACCCAGCCACATGATCGCGTCCTGGATGGACTCGGTGTGGGACATGAGTTCGGTCGCGGCGTAACCGGGATGCGCGGCCACCGAGATCACCGCGGCGCCCTCACCGGCCAGGCGGCGCTGCAACTCGAAGGCGAACATCAGATTGGCCAGCTTGGACTGGCCGTACGCGAGCCAGCGGTCGTAGCGGCGCTGCTCCCAGTTGGGATCGGCCAGATCGATCCTGCCGATACGGTGCGCGACGCTCGACACCGTCACCACCCGATCGGTGAGGCGATCCAGCAACAGGTTGGTGAGCGCGAAGTGGCCGAGATGGTTGGTGCCGAACTGCATTTCGAAACCGTCGGCGGTACGACGCAACGGCAGAGCCATGACACCGGCGTTGTTGATCAGCACGTCCACGCGCTCGATCGAATCGGCGAAGGCGCGCACCGAGTTCAGGTTCGCCAGGTCGAGTTCACGGACTTCGGTCGCACCGCGCAGCCCCGCGGCCACCCGCTCGGCCTTGGCGGTGTCGCGACAGGCCAGGATCACGCGCGCACCCGCCTCGGACAGCGCCCGCGCGGTGGCGGCGCCCAGACCGCTGTTGGCACCGGTGACGATAATCGTGCGGCCGGTCTGGTCCGGCAGGTTCGCGGTAGTCCACTTGCTCACTGGTGAAAGTCTAACGACGCTGGGGAAATGCGCGAATCGGCAAGGGCCGGTGCGGGGTTCGCCCCAGCGTCAGGTGTCGGCATCAGGACTGCGCGAGGATCTCGTCGTCGGTCATCGCGGCGACTTCCAGATACATGCCGGCGACCGCGTCCAGCCTGCCGGCGGCACCGGATTCCGCTTCCCGCCGCAACATCCGTGCCGCGAGACCTTCGATGGTGCGGGCGGTGAACAGGTCGGCGACGATGGTGTCGGGGGCATCGAGCCATTCGCGGATGCGGGCCACCGCGGTGGTGGCGAGCACCGAATCACCGCCGAGGGCGAAGAAGTCGTCGGTGACACCGATCTGGTCGGTGACCAGCACCTCGGCGACGACCGCGGCGAGCGCGCGCTCGAGATCGGTGCGCGGCGCCACGAATTCCTCGGTGCCCTCGCCCTTGTCGAGGACCGCGCGGATGGCCTTGCGGTCCGGCTTGGCGTTCGAGGTGAGCGGCAGCTCGGCCAGCAGTTCGAGCCGGGTCGGCACCATGTAGACCGGGACCAGCTCGGCGGTCGCGGCGAGCACCGTGTCGACGTCGAGGACCGTGCCCGGGGTCGGCACCACCAGCGCGACCAGTTTCGGGGCGGCCGTTCCGACCACCGCGGCGACCGCGTGGCGAACACCGGGCACGGCGCGCAGTGCGCTCTCCACCTCACCCAGCTCCACCCGGTAGCCCCGGATCTTCACCTGGTGGTCGGCGCGGCCGAGGAACTCCAGGCCGCCGTCGGGCAGGTAGCGGGCCAGGTCGCCGGTGCGGTACCAGCGCAGACCCTCGTGGGTGACGAAACGGTCGGCGGTGCGATCCGGGTCGCCGCGGTAACCGGTGGCCACACCGTCCCCACCGATCCACAGCTCGCCGCTGACCCAATCGGGGCAGTCGTTGCCCGCCGGGCCGACGACGCGGCACTGCACGTTGCGCAACGGGGTGCCGTAGGGGACGGCGGTCCATTCGACGGGAACCCGCGCGTCGACGACCTCGCAGATGGTGGAGTGGATCGCGGTTTCGGTGGCGCCGCCGAGTCCGGCGAAACGACTGTTCGGGGCCACTGCGGCCAGACGTGCGGGGAGGGCGACGTCAACCCAGTCACCGCCGAGGATCACCGTGCGAAGTGAGGTGAGGGGCCCGGACGGCGTGGCGGTAGTGGATCCGGTGCCCGGGTCGAGCTGCGACGCCGGGGCGGCGGTGAGCAGCATGTCGAGCAGGCTCGGTACACAGTTGAGCAGCGAAATCTGGTGGCGGCGAACGAGTTCGACCCAGACGGCGGGATCGGTGCGCTGCGCGTCGTCGACGGTGACCACCGCGCCACCTGCGGCGAGCAGACCGAAGATGTCGTAGACGGAGAGGTCGAATTCCAGCGCCGAGAGGGCCAGCGCCCGGTCGGCCGGGCCGAGGTCGAAGCGCTCGTTGAGGTCGTCGATCGTGTTCATCGCGGCGCGATGCGGCACCTCGACGCCCTTGGGCTTGCCGGTGGAGCCGGAGGTGAACAGCACGTAGGCGGTGTTCTCCGGATCGCCGAAGACGGGGCGCGCCAACGGTTCCGCGTGCGTGCGAGCCTCGGCGAGATCGATCGCGCGGGCGTCGGGAATCCGCGCACCGCCGACCGTGAGCACGGCGATAGCGTCTGCGGTGCTGAGGATTTCGGCGCGACGAGCGGCGGGCTGATCGAACCCGATCGGCACGTACACCGCACCCGCCGCGAGCACACCGAGCACCGCGACGACCTGGTCGGGGCCCTTCGGCAGCTGTACCGCGACCGAATCACCGGGCGTCACACCGGCTTCCCGCAACGCACCGGCCACCGCCAGCGCGTCGGCGGCCAGCCCGCCATAGGTCAGCTGCCCGGTCGGCTCCCACAGCACGGCGGGCGCGGACGGATTCGTGGCCGCGTTCGCGAAGAACCCGGTGTGCAGCAGCCCGCCGCTCACCGGCCCCGCGGTGGCGTTCACACGGGCCCGAGTAGCGGCCTGCTCCACCGGAATCCGTACACCGGCCTCGGCCTGCCACCCCGCTCCCCCGGCGAATCGAGTACGCCCGGCCGACACCGCGGCAGCGTCCGCGGGCACCACCGGCGAGGTCTCCTCGGCCCCAGCGGGCTCGACTGCTGTCGGCTGCGCACCGCCGGACTCCGACGAATCGGCCGATGCCTCGGCGAGTTCGGAAGGCCGGCCGCCGAGACGTTCGATCGCTTCGATGTAGCGGGCGAACATAGCGTCGACGACGCCGGCGGGGAAGGCGGATTCGCGAATGTCCCAGTTCAGCAGCAGACCGCCGCGGACCTCGGTGATCTGGGCGTCGAGGAGGACCTGTGGGCCCTGGGAGATGATCCAGACGGGGTCGCCGAAGGTGTCGGTGACGGTGTCGGTGAAGAGTTCGCCGAGGTTGAGGGCACTGGTGTAGACGATGGGAGCCAGGACCGGTTCCCCGCGATGACGGCCGAGGTCGCGCAGGACCTCCAGGCCCGAGTACGCGGAGTGCGCGCCTGCCTCGTGCAGGCGTTGCTGCAGGGCGCGGGCACGGTCGGCGACGGTGGCGGGCGCGGTGACATCGACTTCCAGCAGAACCGAGGAGGTGAAGTCGCCGACGACACCGTCGACCTGCGGGTGCACCGGTTCACGGTGGAACAGTGGCAGATTCAGCAGGAAGCGGCGCTGGGCCGACCAGCCGCCGATGGTTTCGGCGAACACCGAGGCCAGGGCCATCGCCGGGGTGATGCCGCGGGCGTGGGCGGCGTCGAAGACCCGCGCTTTGGCCTGGGGGGAGAGCCAGCGGTGCAGGCGGATCGTGCGGTTGGGATCCGAGATGTGCTGGGCCGACGGCAGTTCCGGCGCACCCGGCAGCTCGCCCAGGCGATCCTGCCACCAGGCGCGGTCGCGGGCCCGCTCGTCGGCGAGGGCGCGCGCACCCTGCCCCTGGCCCGCGGCCGCGCCGGGCTGCGGTGCGGCGGCGTTGTCCGAACCGTGGGTCGCGGCGCTGTCGCGCCGGTGCTCGGCCAGGTACTGGCGGAAGGTGTAGTCCTGCGGCGGAAGCTGTTCGCCGTGGTAGAGCCGGGCGAGGTCGGTGATGAGGATGCGGTAGCTCATCGCGTCGGCGGCGAGCATGTCGACATCGAGGTGCAGGCGGGTGCGGCCGTCGGCGAGGCGCGTCAGCGCGATATCGATCACCTGGCCGTCTTCCACTGCCATCCGCTGATGCGTCCGCGCGCTGCGCAACTGCGCCAGCCGCTGCTCGGCTTCGTCGGCGGAGGACTCGCGCAGATCGGTCACGCCGAACACGGCACGGCCGGGCCGGTCGAGAGTCTGCTGGGTGCCGTCGGGCAGGAACCTGGTGCGCAGCATGGGATGGCGAGACAGCAGTTGCTCGACCGCCTGCTCGAGCCGCTCGGGATACACATCGGCACCGTCGAATTCGACGTAGAGATGTGCCGCCACACCGCCGAGTTCCTGCGCGTCGGAGCGCCCGATCCAGTACGCGTGCTGCATCGGCGCGAGCGCGAACGGCGTGCCGTCGTCGGGAACGATCTGGGGTTCGCTCGCGGACGTGTCGAGCTCGCGGGCGGATTCCCCGGTGGCCGGTTCGACGGCGTCCGGCACGCCGCCACGTGCCGCGAGGTCCTCGGGGTCCGCCCCGTTGAGCAGGGCGTGCCAGGCGTCGACCGTGGGGTGGGCGGCCAGCAGGGCGAAGTTCACGGCGATGCCGCGCTTGCGCCAGGCGCCCGCGAGCTTCATGGTGCGGATGGAGTCGAGGCCGAGCTGGATCAGGTCGTCGGCCTCGGCGACGGCCTCGGGGGTGATGTCGAGATGGCGGGCGATCGCGGCACGGATCTCGGCGCGGTCGATCCCGGCGCCGCCTGCGGGTGCTGTCTCCATCTGCCGATCACTCCTTGCTCGCCGCCCAGCCGGGACGGATTCGGTACTGCCCGGCGGCAGCCTACTCCATTGAGATAGGGTTGCCTAACCTATGCAGCATTCTATGCGGTCGGACCCGCGGCACCAGCCGCCGAGAATTCAGTGAGGCAGTACGTGACGTCGACATCGGCAACCGGCCACCACGAGGGCTACGTCCCCTTTCCCGAAGCCGCCGCGCAGGAGTACCGGGCCGCGGGCTATTGGACCGGGCGAACGCTCGGCGACCTCCTCCGCGACACCGCACGGACCCAGCCACAGCGACCCGCGGTGCTCAGCGACGCCGGTGCGCAGACCTACGCCGAACTCGACGCCGCCGCCGATCGGATGGCGCACGGCTTGCTGGCCCTCGGCATCGCTCCCGGTGACCGCGTGATCGTGCAGCTGCCGAACATCCCCGAGTTCGCGACGGCCCTGTTCGGTGTGCTGCGCGCGGGGATCATCCCCGTCCTCACCCTGCCCGCGCACCGCCGCGCCGAGATCGAGCACCTGGCCGCGCTGTCCGAAGCGGTCGCCTACCTCATCCCCGACCACCTCAGCGACTTCGACTACCGCGAGCTGGCCACCACCGTGCAGCAAGCGGTGCCGAGCCTGCGCCACGTACTGGTAGCAGGAGATCCTGACAACGGGGACGGCACGGCATCCGGATTCATCGCCCTGGATTCGGTTGCTCGCGACGGTGATTCACTGCCCGAGATCGATCCGTCCGACATCGCGGTGATGCTGGTCTCCGGCGGCACCACCGGCCTGCCGAAGCTGATCGCGCGCACCCACGACGACTACGTCTACAACGCGACCGCCAGCGCGCAGGTCTGCGAGCTCACCCCCGACGACGTCTACCTCACGACACTGCCCGCGGCGCACAACTTTCCGCTGGCCTGCCCCGGCATCCTCGGCACCGTCGCGACCGGCGGCGCCATCGCCTTCACCCTCGACCCCAGCCCCGAGGCCGCCTTCGCCGCGATCGAGAAGCACCGGGTGAGCGTCACCGGCGTCGTGCCGCCGCTGGCCCAATTGTGGAGTGCGGCCGTGGATTGGGAAGACGCCGACCTGAGCTCGTTGCGCTTGCTCCAGGTGGGCGGCGCGCGACTGGCCGAGGTGAACGCCCGCGATGTCGAGCCCGCACTGGGCTGCACCCTGCAGCAGGTGTTCGGGATGGCCGAGGGGCTGCTCAACTACACCCGTCTCGACGATGACAAAGAGCTGGTGTACACCACCCAGGGCCGCCCGCTCTCCCCCGCCGACGAACTGCGCGTCGTCGACGCCGACGGCAACGACGTCGCCCAGGGCGAAGAGGGCGAACTGCTCACCCGTGGTCCCTACACGCTGCGCGGGTATTACCGTGCGCCCGAGCACAACGCGCGCGCCTTCACTCCCGACGGCTTCTACCGCAGCGGCGACCTCGTTCGCCGACTGCCCAGCGGCCACCTCGTCGTGAGCGGCCGGATCAAGGACGTGATCAACCGCGGTGGCGAGAACATCTCCTGCGATGAACTCGAGGAGCACCTGCTCGCCCACCCCGCCGTCCGCCATGCCGCCGCGGTCGGCCTGCCCGACGCCTCGCTGGGCGAAAAGGCCTGCGTGGTCCTGGTAGTCACCGGCGAGCTTCCCGCCCTCGGGGAGATCAAGTCCTTCCTCACCGAACGCGGCCTGGCCACCTACAAGCTCCCCGACCTGGTCCGGCAGGCGGACGCCCTGCCGATCACCGCGGTCGGCAAGATCGACAAGAAGGCGCTGCGAGCCCTGCACGGCTGATCCGCGAAACGGCGGCCCACCCCGCGAAGGGTGGGCC